>CAZRVZ010000149.1:0-7165 GCA_964603655.1 uncultured Pseudobdellovibrionaceae bacterium
TGTTGCAAAAGATTGTGGCTAAAGTCGGGGAAGCACAACTAGCATCAGGCTAGGAGTGGGCCCAGGAATTTTCCCCTTCCGCACGATATCGACGAGAAGAGGACTAATAGCCACAATCTTTTGCAACAGCGCCACAGTAGATTACCCAATGCCCCTTGATTATCTGATGATAAATTGTCATGATCTACTGGTAGTTACACCCCCCTCATTTCATGATCTCCCGCACAAAGAAAATTATTGATCAGAGAATGGGCCGTTTTATATTGTCCGCCTTAAGTCGGTTTGTTCACTCGTGTCCCGTTGTACATACACCACCCAAAACAATTCTAATCATGAAGCTCTATGGGATGGGCTCGCTGATTATGGCAAAGCCGAGCCTGTTCGCTTTCAGAAACCGGCATCCAAATTCTCACTTGGTATTCCTCGGTACGCCGGCAACCGCCGCTTACGCCAACCTTCTCGGAAGTTTTCAGACGGTTTTGGAATTAAACGATCGCCATCCACCCTCTCTTCTCTTATCCGCTCTATGGTTTCTATTCCGGAATCGACACCGCTTTGATCTGATCCTTGACCTGGAGCATGAATCCAATCTCTCTAGTCTTTTTGCATGGTTTATCGGATCACCTCGACGCATAGGGTTTTCTCTTTCGGAAGGATTGCGCCACCGATTCTATACTCAATCGATTCCCTTCAATGCAGATAGATATCGGGGAGAGAATTACCAAAACTTATTTCAGGCAGATCAAGGCCCAACCTCTTCCCGAAGTACCCTTGCCCTAAATGACATCAGCAATCGCCTGGTAGAACTCAAAGACGGTCCCGTAGTTCTTATCACTCAATGTAGCCCCTTGCTTCCGGAAAGAATGTGGCCGGAGAATCATTTCGTGGAACTTGTTTCCCTTATTAGTCAATCGGATCCCGAACGTCGCATTGTATTTTTGGGACGCGGCAAGAGGGAGAGTCAATCCGTTTCTAGAATTATGAAAAGCGTTGGCCGCTCTCATCCCGTGGAGAATTTTTGCAACAAGAAAACATTATTAGAATCATTGGCCCTCATAGAAAGTGCCGCGGTCGTGATTTCCATCGATTCTGCACTGATGCACGCATCCATCCAAATGGGCAGGCCCACGGTGGTTCTTTTCGGTCCTACTCACCCGCAATCGTTGGTGCCAATCCATTTACCTCAGGTGCGCTCTCTTTATGCGTCTATCAATTGCTCCCCCTGCTCGCACTTTTCAATTGCCCCTTGTGGTGGTGACAACCTATGCATGACGGTGATTAGGCCGAAGGATGTTTGGACTGCTGCGCGCGAAGTAATGAATTCCATTCCCCGACCACAGGATAGGGGTGCTTCGACTTATCCATCGCCAGTCTCACGGCCCTTGCGCCCTTATCCTCGTCGGTTTTTCCAAATAAGAAAATTAGCCGTTAAGGAATGCAGTTCCGACTATCGCCACCTATTCGGGGAAATTTCACTCGGTTTTTTGGGGAATTTGTTGGCCGTTGTTTTGTTGTCACCGGCGATTATTGCCTGCCTGATGGTTCAGACCTTATTTAGGGCTACCTCTAAACAACTGGGAAAACCACAACATGTTTGATGTATTAATAGTCGGGTCCGGCCCGAGTGGCGCTCACGCTGCCGTTGAAGCGGTGAAGTTGAATAAGAGGGTAGCGTTATTAGATATTGGAAACACGCCAAATAGGGAGCCCGACCCTTCCCTTTCATTCGAAGAGATAAGACACCGGGTATATGATCAAACAGACTATTTCTTAAGCCCCTCCCTAATTGACCAAGAATATGGCGCAAATCTCCCTCTGAATATGTCCCGCACTCGATTGCACATGGTGAAAAACGCCGATACCCTTTTGCCCCTTGAATCGCAATCTTTAGATCCCATTCAAAGTACTAGTTATGGTGGACTCGGCGTCGGGTGGGGCGCCAATGTATTTACCCTCAATCATTCAGAACTGTTTTCAATGGGTCTTGACCCCGGTCAGATTCGGCCACTTTATCAGCGTCTCGCCAGCGAAATCGGGGTTTGCGGTCCCGTTAACGGCGTTTCTACATCGGGCACGCCCTTAGTTAATCTCTTGCCACCGCTACCCCTGGATCAGAACGCGCGTATTATGTGGAACCATTACTTACGAAAAGAGTTCATTTTTCGATCGCGTGGGATTCACATTTCTCCAAGCACGCTTGCCGTGCTTTCCGAAAACCTTGGGACAAGAACTTCCAACCCCTTACACAACACAGATTTCTATTTTGATACAGGTCAATCCGTATACCGCCCGCAATGGACCCTAAATCAACTGAAGCATTGTGAAAATTTTCAATATATCCCAGGCATGGTGGTCTCACATTTTGAATCTCATGGAAATGATGTCACCGTCTACTGCAGCAATGTTTCAAGTTCCAGCGAGGCCTTTCGTGCCCGGAGATTGATTCTCGCAGCGGGAGCCATAAATTCCGCCAGGATAGTCTTAAAGTCTGCGAGGCAATTCTCTGAGAGGTTGCCCTTTATGTGTAACCCTGTTTATTGGATTGCCTGTATTCATCTCCCGCAATTCGGCCGCCCTTCGGCCACTGGAGTCCATAGCTTGAGCCAACTGACAGGTATTATGGAGAGTGAATCATTTGGGCCACTCACGTCCCAGTTCTATTCTTATCGCTCGCTTTTGTACCACCGCCTGATTAGCAAAATGCCGATGCCCACACTTCTGGCGCTACCAATTTGTCGCCTGACAAGCAGCGCCCTCGTGCTGGTCAATCTCCATTTTCCTTCGCAAGCGACCTCGGAAACCCAAATCTCCCTTCACAATGATGGGCGCCTGAGTCTTGACCAAACATCGGATGAAGAACTTTCGATGCGTCGGCGTCTGGCAGTGCGCCGTTTTGTCCGGCAATTGCTGCATTTACGCCTTTTTCCTGTGTTTGTAGAGAGCCCGTCCCTGGGGGCGAGCGTTCATTATGGCGGGACGCTCCCTTTTGACACGGAAAACAGACCCTTTACTTGCGGACCCGATGGCGGGCTACATAGATTTGCCAACGTCTACGTGGCCGATAGCTCTCCATTTAAATATCTTCCGGCCAAGGGGCCTACCTTTACCATGATGGCAAACGCGAAAAGGGTTGGGCAAATCGTCGCAAGGAGTCTGGGTTGAAAAAAACTGTCGCTATCACCGGGGCAAATGGATTTGTTGGAAGTGCCCTTTGTCGAGAGCTTAGCAAACGATTCCACGTCATACGATTGTCTCGCAAATGCGGGGATATTGCCTTTAGTCTAAACAAGGTCAATGCGTTGCCGGCAGTGCCCATAGACATTGTCGTACACTGCGCTCATAGTTTTTCGCGAACGCATGGGGCTTTCCGAGAAAACATAAAGGGTACAAAGGACATTTATCGATGGGCCGTAAAGAATGGGGCCACACAATTTATTTTTATTTCGAGTCTGGCAGCGAGTCAAAGAACTCCCTCCCTTTATGGGCGCACCAAATGGAAAATTGAAAGGTGGCTCGCAAAACAATCTCACACGACCATACTTCGTCTGGGAACCGTTGTCGGTCATGGGGGAATTTTCGCCAAAGCCTTTCGACTCTTTTCATACTTGCCCATTATCCCGCTTGCTTTTCCACATTCTCAGATCCGATTCCTAGCCCCCAATGACATCGCCTCCGCGATTCACTTTGTGATCGATAACAGATTGATAGACACCTTTTTTGTAGGCCGACCAGAGGTCTCACTGGAGGATTTTCTCCTAGCACTGCGGAAATTCTCGGGGAGAAGAGTGCGCTTCGTTCGCATACCGGCGGGAATTGTCTTCCTGTTTTTTCGGATTCTTGAGGTTTTTCACGTGCGATTAATGATCGGAACGGACAACTTGAATGGACTAGCTCACACTGCGAGTCCCTCTATTAATCGGAATTCCCGCGAATTGAAATGCCTGAAACCCCTATCACTTGACTCTTTTCTGCATGATGCGCTTAGCACTTAAGTCACTAAGCCAGTATCACGCCATATTGATTTGGCTGATCTCGTCCATTTGTGCCGTGCTTACCTGGCATCGATTTCAATTTTTTTTGTCGGGAACGCAGGGTTACTCTGAATTCATCTCGAGCCCATTAGCGTTTAGTAATGAATTTAAAATGCGAGATTATTACGCCTTTTTGGTAGCCGCGCTTGTTCTTGCCATGGGTTATGTCATTCTCCACCTGACGAAATGCTTCCCGCAATCTCTAGAAGTGCCGGCAGGAAAAGCTAGATATAGTAGGCCTCTTTTCGCCATTTGCTATATTGGCAGCGTCGCGCTTTACACCATTGGCCTAAAGGTTTTCCGTGTGGTTATTCCTTGGGATAAGGCCGGTTTGGTGGCTTTGCCCTTTATCTATTGGGCTATTCGCCTCATGCGATCACCTGTGCCGAGCGTCGAATTCCAGAGACCGACCGAGTTTCTCTTAGTCCCTTTTTTCAGCGTTGTCTTTTCATTAGCATCGATCACAACGATTGTCTCTTTACTGAGTCAAATTGACTATTTCATCTTTCCAAGCAGCACCGGTGTGTACATAGGGGTGGTGATTCTGACGATCATTAAGATTGGTCTTCATTGGTGGCAACCAAAGTACTTTTACATGGCACTTCGTTATCAGCAACTATTCTATCCTCTGCTTTGCCTTAGACTTTCCAGAATGGATTATAGGACAGGCGGCATCGAACACCGGTTTGTCGCAACTACGCTGGGACAGCTAACCCTTATTACAATCACCGTTCTTCTATTATTCACCATGATTCGAAAGCTCAAGACCACAAAGAATGGTGGTACTACTCTGGAAATTGTAAGTCCCGCTACGATCGGCATTTTGTGTTTTTTCTATCAGGCTGCCTTTGCTCCAAGCCCATTTAAATTGGATGACTTTCATTTAGGGGAGTATGTCTTACCCTTCTCGCAGTTGCGGGAATTTGGCCTATTGCCCTTCCGAGACTTAGCTCCCATTCATGGCCTTTCCGGCTATCTTTACGGCGCTATATCAGAATGGTTTTTCGGAGGCGGACTGGAGGGGCTGCGATTGGCATTTGCCGTAGTCGCCGGGTTATCCAGCGTGGTAACAGCCCTTATCGTTTTTCAACTTGCGGGGCCCGCCCCGGCACTCCTGGTAGGGCTTTTATCTCTAAGCAAATCTGATCGATTTCATTGGGTTTGCCCACTCACGCTCATTGCCATTTTTCTGTTAAGGAAAAGACCCATGATCGCCTGGGTCCTTATGTCCACATTAGCGATACTTTGGAATGCGATTTCTGGCACAGCCATTGCGCTTGCTTTGTTAGTGCCGCAATCGCTTGCTTTCTTAAGTTCGAACCGCCCCAAGGTCTTTAGGTGGAAACACCTACTGCCCGCTATCGTTCTCATACCGGCGGCACCTCTTCTATTCGGACTACTACAATTCCTCTGGGAACACGCTGCGAATTATGCCACAGCCCACGGAAGGATATATATTCACCGGGGATTTTCCCATGCATTGATTAAGGTCGGGTCCGGAATCCTGCTGAGTTCACTTGGTCTCTTTTTTCAAGCGCGCCGAAAAGACCTTTTCGATAGGGAAGTCGGCTCCCTATTGTGGGTGGCGACTCTCTTTTCGATAGTCATCGCCCCTTATGCGCTCACTTCATTTTCCAGCGATGCGTTTAGAATGGCATCGGTCAGTTACACGATAGTCAATGGCCTAATCCTGTCAGCAGTATTAATTGCCTATCACAGAAATCAAATTGGAATGATCGTGATTTTTCCAATTTTATCATTGGCCGCCGTTCTATATGAATATACATATCGCGGCCGAACGATTTTTCAGATTCCGATGGCGCTAGCCTCTTTCACAGATTTACCAGACACTTTCATACGAGAGAAAGATGGCAACACAAAGTCCAGCCTCAGATTAGTTGACTCTAGCCGTCAACAAATGATCCAAAAACTGAATACTGTCTTCGATAAGGTTCTTTTGCCTGCGGAGACTTTCGTGGATTTTACGAATCATTCCGCCCTTTACCAGTTTTTGCAAAGGCGCGTACCTAGCTATTATGCGGCCGACTACGTGGCCGTAAGCCAGAAGCTTCAGGAACAGATGATAAAAAGTCTAGACTCGCAAGAGCTTTCAATCGCACTGGTGGGTCCGAGGCAGGGGCAAATCCTTTCGCTTCATGCCTACAGACTCTACCGATGGTTGATGGAAAAGCGATGGAATTTTTGCCAATGGGATGATTTCTCTTTTCTGATAGAGCCTTCTCGTAGAAAACTATTTCTGTCCATCGAGAGGGCCCGATGCGATCCCGCAGCCGAACGGTCATTTTTTCGAGTGAATAATCTAGTGAACCTACCCGTTTCCTGGGGAGCCAATCCTCAATTGCTTTCCTTGGCCCCTAGCGCTAATTGCCCACTACTCCCCAATGGGAATGATTTTGAGTCTGCAAAGGTTTGTCATGGAGCTGAAGCCGACCTTCTTCATGTGGAACTGGGTGGCTTTACCGAAAACATAAACGCCCGATTAGGTTTTGGACTTGATACCAATACCTGTGAGCCAGAATCATTTATGAACATGAAACTTAAACCAGGCACTAATTTCATCCCCTTGGGAGTACAATTTGGCTGGTTGCAGCACACAGGTCTATTCCGCATTTGTGTACGCTTTGAGTCATCTAGACCAAAAATATTGCAGGCCAGTCTACACGCGATTCCTCCCACAGGGGACAATCGGCTATAATGAAAATATCTCTTCACGGAATCGACCATGGCCCGCATTCTATTTGTCACGCATGACTTTGTTAGCCACGAGCCCTTGGGGTTAGAGTATATCTCCGCCAGTTTAAGACGAGCCTCCCACTACACCAAAGCATGCACCGAGTCGACAGCGCTAAAAACGGTACGAGAGTGGCAACCAGATTTTGTGGCTTTTCAGGTTATCACCGGCGATCAGGAGCGTTGGTCACGGGTAGCAAAAAATATTCAGCGCCATTTTCCAATCATAAAATCCATCTTTGGGGGCCCTCATTTTTTTTATAACAAGGACGCCCAAGATCGCGGTAACTTTGTCATTCGCGGTGAAGCTGAATCTGCGATTCTCGAGGTCGTTGAGCGAGGACAGATCCAAAAAGCCGCTGTCATTTCGGATTTGGATAGCC
>CAZRVZ010000150.1:0-31755 GCA_964603655.1 uncultured Pseudobdellovibrionaceae bacterium
CAAGTCTTGAGTCCCCTACGACTGCCCATTGATTTATTGGTCGTTGATTCCACTACGTTCATTGAATGATCGGATACTCCTGGAAACGTCTATTATGAAGCACGTTCAACTGGAAAGACGCTCTATGAAAAAAGATGAGCAGGTCGCCCTTTTCTTGAACAAGGCTAAACAGGACGAGGACCTGCTCGACTTTGTATTCACTTCTGCCATGGTGAGTGACGAAATCTTTGGCTTCCATTGTCAGTAAGCGGCTGAGAAATTATTGAAGGCGCTGCTTTCGCACCTCAGTCTTGCATTCCGGCGCACCCATAACTTGCGGGCCCTCATGGATTTACTAGCAGACCCTAAACATCCTTTGCCCAAGAATCTCATCGTATTGGAACAGCTGACCCCTTACGGAGCGATGATTCGGTATGAGGAGCCGGAAGAGGGGAATAAGCTCAAACGAAAGATTGTGCGGGGCCAAATTTCGCGGTTGCGCAAATGGATTGAGCGGAAGATTCAAAGCCGTACTGAGGATTCTAAAGTAAATTAAAATAGATTCATATCGAGCCTCCCCGACCGCCTCCTCACGTTGCGAGCGAGGGCCCACCGAGTTACGGCACGACCCCTTTCCCAATCCAAAATTTTCAACAATCAACTCGGCTTCGCGATCCGTTGCGTGAAAAATGGACCGGATGGGGATCGAACCCACGACCCTCAGACTGCCAGCCTGATGCTCTCCCAGCTGAGCTACCGGCCCACGGTAGATGCGAGAAATTGAATTGTTAACACCCCGCAGGAATCGTGGCAACTACGGGGGGCCGATGAGTTCGATTCCGTGTTGTTCCAAAATGAGTCGAGCCTCGGTGGTAAATCCCGAATATGAAACCAGTTTTACCGTGGTCGATAGGCGCATCGATGCGGCGATTTGTTTGAGTCGCAGCATTTGATTTAATGTGTCGTTAAAGTCCTTCTCTTCGCCCACCTTGCGTTCCTGGTACCGTTTGATTTCGTAAAGGACGAAGCCCTTTTTTTCCTCGCCAATGAGGTCAATCTCGCTGTGTTTGAGTTCTGGTGAAAGCGGCCTTTTCAGGAGTTTAAGATTGTCCAGCTCCTCGCCATGAATCGAGGCATATCGAATATCCGGCAAAAGCATCGCAGCATGCGCCTCAGCCAACACTGAAGGGAGCATCTTGCCGAATTCGGTGATCACATTGAAGTCGTCATTAGTAAGGGGTCCGTCAGGGATTCGTCCGGCCTTGACGCGCAGTTCGGCGAAGTGCTTCCGGTGAACCTCGATATACCAAGGTGCGCGCTCATGAAACTCATCGACCTCTACGCTGCACGAGTGCTTAAACGCCAGGTTGTGAAGCACAGAACGTAGGATTCGGGAAGCAGATTTCTCTGATCGATTCTTCAAAGAATTTTGGCGATGAATATTGTTGGCCAACGTCTTGAGCGCGCGCAGCTCACCTTCGAAAAGCACGGCCATTTGATCGAACGCTTCGATGGGTTTGAGTTTTCCGGAGCGCACATCGGTTCCGGCATCGCGAAGTAAATTATTCCGGGTATGGAAGCCAGCGAGACGGCTCTCGATTTCGCCGTATATATGGGGCCACTGGTGGGCGTGGCTATTTTCTCTGATGGGACCAAACCAGGGGTAAGCAATATTGGGAGTATTTTCGAGCGTTAATTGTGGGGCGCGTTCAGTTTTAAAATCTATAAAGTCACAGGGGTCTTTACGATACGTTCTGCTAGCGAAGGCCGTGGCCGCAAGGAGTCCAACCCCCCAGGTGATGAACCTCATTGCCCCGCCAGGTGGACCGCGTTTCGGGTCATGCGTTTGGCACTGTACATCGCCTCGTCCGCCAACCGGAGCAATTCGTCTTTGTCGTGGGCGTGGGTCGGGTAGGTCGCCAGGCCAATAGTGATGGTCGCCTGAATTTTTACGCCTCGAATATTAAAGACCCTGCGCTCGATGTGTTTCCGTACGCGTTCCGCGATATCCTTCGCACCCGTGACGCCGGTCTGGTGAAGCAGAATGACAAATTCATCACCCCCATAACGAAAGACCAGATCAATATTTCTAACCGCATGTTTCAGTGCGCGCGATACCGCAATCAGAAAATCGCTTCCCACCAAGTGGCCGTGAGTATCATTGATCCGTTTGAAGTGATCAACATCGATAAAAAGGACACTGAAGGCCTGTTTCGGGTCCTTGCAGCGCGTGATCGCACTGGAAAGGGAAAACTTTAGGTAACGGGAATTAAAAAGCCCCGTGAGGTCATCCACGAAAGTCTGAGCCTTAATCTCCTCGAGCTTTTGCAGATTAGCCAGACACAGTTCGCTATGAGCAATAATTAGACGCGCGGTTTCGAGACATTTGGCGGATGGACGTTGCCTAATGCCTGAAACGAAAACACCACCAAAATTCAACGTTGGGAAAAAGGCTCGCCTGGCCCCAGTCCGGCGATTCTTAAGTAAGAACTGATCGCGGATTCCGCGCGACTGCGGAAAATCAAACAAAATACTCGCCACATTGGCTTCTCGGGGAACCGCACAGGTAACGGATGTTTTCCGAGACTCGGTACCATTCA
This sequence comes from uncultured Pseudobdellovibrionaceae bacterium, assembly GCA_964603655.1. GTDB lineage: Bacteria > Bdellovibrionota > FAC87 > UBA2466 > UBA2466 > JACPWY01. Next base: position 2,580 of record CAZRVZ010000150.1, read on the forward strand.
TCTGCACCCAGGCCGCTGAGGCCCCGCTCAGCAGCTGCTGCAGGTACTCGGCCGCGTGAAGCTGAACCAGGAGATGGCTTGTCGCCGAGGAAATCTGGTTTACGGCCTGAATGCTCTCACCCTCGGTGCTGGTGATGCGGCTAATGGAGTGGTTTCTCGCCTCAAGTCGTCGCAAACTCCACGAAAGCTCCTCCGGACTCGTGGGTTTGAGTAAAAAATCAGCACACCCCGATCGGATGCTCTGCAAGGCTGTCTGTGCTGAGTCAGAACTAGAGAGCGCGATGAGATCTGCCGATCGATACTGTGTTCTGATTTGCTGAATCGCCCAGTCGATGGGATGATTTACCGTGTCAAGATCAATGATGATGGCACGAGGTATGGCGGTAATATTCGATTTGCTCAAGGACTCAAATGAGTTGAACCAAACTATGTTCGTCGTCTGAGATTTTAACGCATTCTCGTAAAGCGCTCGGACCTCATCATTCGAGGCCAGGAAAAAAATTGTTTGGGTTGTGCCGCGCGTCACCATCGAAATGGCCTTATAATAATAGTATCGGAAGTTTCGAGTCTTCGCTCGACCCTTCTTTCCAAGTTCACCAAATAGTCAATCCACGCATTTTGCTAGCGGTTCCCGATGGAAATCCAGCTCGAATCTTATTCGCCCAAACGCGGTCACGGCACTCGCTACTTCTGGCTAGCGATTATCGTCGTTATGGCCGCAGTTGGCGCCGACTGGTGGGAACGAAAACGTATTACCAATCTGCGGTCTCTCAGTCTCGAGGAACAGGAGACCATTCTCGCAGCGGTCGATCGGACCGCGATACAACACCGGCTGACAAAAGAGCGCGTTCGTCGGCTAAGATCCCGAGTGACCAATCTGACGATGCCAGTATTCATTGACCAGGGCCTCGGGACTTCGGCTCTGATGAACTGGGAGAGCCAGGTGCTGACGATTTCACCGAAATTCTTCGAGGCAGACCCGATCACCCAGGAAAATTCTCTTTTGGCACTGGCCCCGCCCGCGGCCCCATTTTCGGAAACCGGCCAACGACGTCCTTAGAAATACAAAAATCGCGCTCGTGAACGGTGCGCCCATCGACCAAATCAAGCTGAAGCGTCGCGCAATCCAATAAAGAATCCTTCCCGTTACTCGATAGCTTCGTGATATCGATAGAAATCAGGCGAACTTGGCCCGTCTCCAGGGCCACTCGCGGATACTCAAAGAGCAAGGTCGGTGATTTCAGAAGTCTACTTTCCTCAAGGACGAGCGGCCAGGGAACCGGAAGGCCGAAGGTAAATGCCCCTTGAATTTCAAGCTGATAATCTCCGATAGCCTGTTCGCTCAATTTGTCGACAGTTATCGTTGAGTCGACCTCAAGTCCCCCCGACTGTAGCAGGCCACCACTAGGATCAAAAATCCGAAACGGAAAATCGGTCATCGAGTCATAAACCTTTTTCGAAACCCGAGTGCGAAACTGAATTTCCGAAAAACGACCCAGGTCCGATTCACTCAATTTAAACGGTGTTCGTATCGAGCTGCCCTCAATTCGCAGTTGACGAGTGAGTGAGGACTTTTTTTGAACCAGACGGGGCACTAGTATTGCCGCCCCAATTTGACTGGAGATTAAAACGTCGAAACGCAAGCTTTCGGAAGATAGCTCCGGAGTAATCGAAAATCCGAAGAGATCTAGTGAAAAGGTGACGCTTGCTGCTGTGCGATTTGCGGGCGAGGCTGTAAAGTCCAATTCGTACACACCGGATTGCGAGAGTAATCCGCGCTGAACGATTCGGGGCTGAGGGAGAGTGTTATCCGGTGGCCTGAGCTCCACGATCCGTTTCCCCTCTGTGTTGAGCAGTTGTCCCCACACGATCGGACCTGAAGATTTCATTTCCAGAGAGATTTGTGTGGCGCCGATAGGAACGTCTAAAAACAGGCGCTTCGTAGTTCCGGGCAACACGGTGAAGATTCCCGTCAGCTGGGTAACCAATTTTTCGGGTACCACAACCGTGACCGGAACGACAAAGGCCATTTTTTGATCGGACTCGTCAATGGCGATAATTCGTTCGGAATACAATCCCGGCGTTTCATATACGGACGGGCTCAGGTTCACCTGAAAGGTTTTAGGTGACGACCCAATCCATAAATTTGATGGAGTTTGAATCCAGGGCGCCGATGGTTGCAAACGATACGTCCTAATGGGGATGATACCCCCGCTGGGCTTACCAAAAGTGGGTGTAACGGTAACTGTGAATGGATTGGCGGGGGCCGAGACGCTGCGTTGGAAGATGCCTTTGCCAATACCCTCGGGCGAGTGAGGGCTAATCACCGATAGGCCGAACTCAACGATGGGATCAGATTTTGCCAAGGCCAGCGCGTTAAATGCCAATGGCACACTGAACAAGCCGTGTCCTTGCTCAGCAATCGTGAGCCCCGATACCGGAACAGCAGATCGATAGACCGCACGGGTTACTGACACTCGATCGACTGGCAATTCGGATTGGCCGGCGGCACTGAGCAAAAGCGCTAGACCGCCGGTAGTTTGAGGGGATGCCATCGAAGTTCCCCGGTAATTGGCATAGCCGGAAGCGAAATTCGGAACACTCGACAGCGCAGCCCCGGGTGCTAAGAGCGTGGGCTTCATCCCACCGTCCAGACGCGGCCCTACTGAAGAAAAATACCACAAACCATTTTCCTGAAATCCCAAGTAACCATAGTTGTCTCGCGCGGTCTGCACCGACAAATACGCCCCGTTGGTGATGGCGAGATCGGCTCCAGCAGGCGTTCCGATCGTTTGAAGTCCGGGCCCTTCGTTGCCGGCGCTGATACTGAACAAAATGTCCTTCTCGCGGGCAATCTTATTCACATACTGATCGATCAGGCTTTTTCCAATGTTGGAACCGGCCGCGATTCCATAACTCAGATTGATGATCCTCGCCCCCTTTTGGACCGCCCAATCAATTGCAAGAAGCATCGAGGCCGTGGTGGTTGAGCCACCCGCGAGGCGATTGTCACCGATCTTGCCGGTGATGATGGTAGCGCCGGGAGCGACGCCTTGTAAGCCGGTTGGATCAAACCCAGCCGCGATTCCCGCGACATGCGTACCGTGGGCGCCGTCATCAAAACAAAGATTGACGGACCGTCCGTCGGCCCGAACCACAACCGAAACTGTCAACGATCGTTTTTCTCCGATCTGAGTGAAGTCTCCTCTTTTGGAAAAATTGGAAAGCTCCTTCTCATCGGTAAAGTCTTTGTTGTTATTCGTATCAATTCTGACCAGCCACTCGAAGGCCTGCGAATAGGCCAAGACCGCAATATCCGTAAAGGTGTCGTTTTGGGCGATGTCTTCGGAGAATGCGAGTGAGGCTCCATTAAAAATGCCAAGGCGAAATTGATCAGCGCTTAAGTCACCAACCTCATATTTATCTCCGTTTGAGGCGGTCGCCTTGCCGGCTTCCACCTGAATTTCCTCAAGCGACGTTCGTCCCTCTCCTGAAAAATCATCAAAATCGAGCACCTTTCTACTTCCGTCCGGTGTCACCGTAAGCATGGGATGATCGACCTCTATTCCGGTATCCAGCACCGCTATCGTGATGCCTCGTCCGTCAAATTTTGGATTAGCGGCAACGAAGGACCTGGCGCCGATCTCCTCGGCTGGAATTAATCTGAGAAGAGTGGGTAGGTCAATTTTGGAATCTAGCGGGAGTGTTGCGGGGGGCGTTTTTGCGAGTCTGAAGGTTTCATTCTGAGACGAGGCACCCGGGCAAGCCGATAAATCCAGCGTGCTTATCGGACGGTCGATTAAAAGGAGGCCACTGGTTCCTCGATGAATCAGCTTAGCTCCTTGTCGACTGAGACTGCGTTCACAGGAGGCCTGCGCCTCTTCCGAAACCAGCACTACCGTTTCACTCTGACGCGAATCAACCCCCGAAGGAGAAAGTAACTGAGGTTCAGCCTCATGGCTCGAACACCCGGCTATGAGTACTAGAAATCCAAACAATAGTGATGCCATTTTGTCCCCTCCCCACCCTGTTAAGCATGTCCCGTGCCAACTCCCAAAAGGAACTAACTACCTTTCGGGAGTGAACTGCTGGCTTTCCCAAAACAGCACCGGGTTCTTCCTCAAAGAAGCCGACCACCGTAGTGGCGTCAAAGATTCATCGACTCCCAATTCCCTGAGAAGGATTTCGCGTGCCCCCATAACTAGTCCGGGCGGGGCGAAATACTCGGTGATTTTTGGCGAGGGTCGTAGAATCGAAACTACATAGTCTGACAGGCCCTCCTCTTTGGCGATAAGGCGAATAGCCTCGGCCATTCCTCCCACCGCATCGATTAATTTACGATCGTGAGCCGCACCACCCAGCCACACCCTGCCCTGAGCCGCGCTCTCTACCTGCTCCTTGCTGAGACGTCTCTTTTCGGAAACGAAGCTAGTAAACCCATCATAGTATTCGTTGAGCCGCCCCATCATGATCGACCTCTCCTCGGGCGTCCAGGAACGATGCTCGGAATTCAGCCCGGCAGTAGGGGAATCGGAAATGATTTCCTTGTTCAGATCAATTTTTTTGTAAAGTTCACCAAAATTCGGCTTTCCCAAAAATACGCCAATAGAGCCCGTGTAGGTCAGCTCCGTGGCGACTATTCGCCTGGCCGGCGCCGAGATCATGTAGCCGCCGCTTGCCGCCATATCCCCCATCGATACGTAAACCGGCTTTTGGGAGCGAGCGATGATTTCCGCGATTTGGTGACTCGCCATCACCTCACCCCCCGGGCTGGAGACTCTGAGAAGGATCGCGCGGGTTCGGCTATCGGCATTGGCTACCTTCAAAAGCGCTTCCACGCGCTCTGGTGTGATCGCCTGGTAGTTCATTAATTGAGCTGCCTCGGGTTGCCCTTCGGAAATATCGCCGGTCAGCGCAATGATGGAAATACGATCGCTTAGCGCTATATTCGTCGAACGAGTGGTTGCCTCTAACCGGCGAAACGGGGATTCAGCTTCGTCGTTAGCGTTGATAGCCTCGATTTCATCGACGAGACCCTCGGCCCTCGCGGCGTTGGCGCTAAACAGCGCCTTGCTATTTACACGCTTCCAACGGTCCGGGGTCGTTCTTCCGTTTCGGACAAGCCTGTCGATTATCACTGCCTCTGCTCGGCGCAGCTCTTCGAGAGTCGCCCGCCGCGACGCGGGAGAACTATCGCGACGGGTAATCATCTCCGGCGCCGATTTATACTCGCCCTTCGCGAGAAACTCACCCTCGAGGCCGATTTTATCGAGCGTTCCCTTGAGAAAATAGCGCTGGACACTCAGACCCATGAGCCGTAGTTCGCCGCTGGGCTCGATGAAAACCTTGTCGGCTGCTGACGCAATTAAATATTCCCGCATGCCCGCTTGACCGAGATAAGCATGCACTACTTTTTTTTCCTTGCGAAGCGCGGCCAAGGCGTCATGCAGCTCTAGTGCACTGGCAAATCCCAGTGAAAAATGTTTAATACGGACATCGATTTGGCGGATTCCGTGCGTCTCTTTAGCTCTTTCCAGGGTTCGTAGCAATTCTAGGAGTGACGGGCGCCCTGGACTCAAAAACGTTTCTACAGCCCCAGCCTCCGTGAGCGACGAATTCAAGTTCACAACCAGTGTCGATGAGACCTGCGCGGCGTCTTCGCGGGGTAAGGGGGCAACGTCGATGCCAAAAACATGGCTCCGCTCTTCGGTGGAACGCTGAAATTGCGAGAATAGGGTGGCCGAATTGATGGCCAATTGTAATCCAAATTGAAACCCGGCAATTTCGTCAAAACCGGCCTCAAGTTGCAACCCGGTCAAGGGCCTGATCAGCAATTTCGTCGTCGCCCGCCACACTCCACCAAAGTGTTCCCGGTAATCGATCGAGAGATCGCATTTCGGAATCGGACGAAGAGATATTCCAATCGCCCGTTGGTAATCCTGCGCTCCGACCGGGCTCACCGAGTAATTGATCGCATTCGTCAATACTCCCACAGCGAGCCATTGAAAGGGCCGATACTGCAACCCCAAGTCCCAGGTTGAAAATTCCGAAAGAGACGGGCTGGATCCCCGATAGATCCGGTGTCTTGTTCCGAAAAAAAGCGACGGGGAGAGTGGAACGCCGATGCCGTAGGAAAAGCGAGTTAGCTTGCCATCCGAAACTGGGATCTCCTCAAGCCCTGCCCCAAAACGACCGTACGAGATCCCCAATGCAAAGGCTCTGTCTAGTGACCGCTGTTCGGCGACCGCGAAGGATCCCAAAAACTGGCTGCCATTGAGCTCGCGTTCGAATCCGTTGGCCGCCGGGTTGATGAAAATATTTCGAGCTCCAAAATTGGACGCCTGAGAGGGCGAAATATCGATTCCCAGCGTTTGAGGCATCTCGGCGCCAAACGCCAAACTCGAGAGGGCCATCGCAAAACTACCCACCACCCTACTCGCAACCCTACTTATGACACCCATGGTCTCTCCACCGCCTCAAATTGGTTGCCATTGTCCGATCGCTTTCCGTCATTGTCCACAGGGCATAAAAGGCAAACCCAAGTCTGGGATTACACGCCGTCACAGGAGGAAGTTTCAAGATAGCCTCTACCGCAACTGTCGATGATTCAGCACTTGAGCGGTGCAGCGGCGTGCGATCGTAATAGGCAGGCAGCCCGATCCATATCTCTTTTCGCGGATTTTTCGCCAGAAGCTGGGATGCTTGGGTCACCGCACTGGTTAGCCAAAGCTGATATTCTTGAGGGGACTTCGCGCCCGTGTCATAGGCCATAATATCGACACCATCAGTGACGTCCAGTACCGACTGCAACTGCTCCGCCGTCCAGTGAGGACCGGGAATGTTTTCGGATGTCAGCATCGGCACGGCAAGCCGAACGGCCCATTTTGCAGGAAGCTCCTTTCGTATGGCTCGCAAAAAATCCACGAGCCAGCCAGGGGGCGTTGGCATGGGTTCTACATTAATTTCAATGGCTCGGAAACACTTACCAACGAGTAAAGCGGTGAGGTTTTTTGCCAACGCCACTCCAGTTGACGCTGTTAATTCCTCCCCCTTGGAAAGTCGATGGACAACCCACGCATCATAATTGACCGCTTGGCCGCAATTGAGGTCTTGCGCCCCCTGTTTCAGTAGCGAGCGCACATTTCCGTTTCGACCAAAGACCGCAGTTTTTAGGAGTATCGATTCGGGCTTAAATCCCTTTTCTGTTTCGGATGTTGTGCCGACGCTTTTGGACCAAACACCTTCGCCCAATATCATCCCAGAAAAGAAAACTCCCAAGAGCAGCCAAAAAGGATTTTGCGTCATAATCCCCCGGCACCCAGCTTACCATTACTTACTAAGTTCCAACCGTCCGGTTGATAGGTCCCTAGGGGTCTGCTATGTCAGCGTCAGGAGCAAAGTTGTGGATCCCTTAGAAAGAGAACATTGGAGAAACCGAATCGCCCTGCGAATGGGAAGTTTTCAAGAGGGTTCGCGGCAGGTTACGTGCGTGAGCGCGCATTTTTATGATTCGACACCCCACCGCTGTGAGCTCTGTTATACCGATCATGGGCACGAGGTTTTCGTTATCAAGAATCGCTCGGGAAAAAAATTGAGCGCAGAGATCTCCTGTCTGAAGGAGATGATCCGATTTCGCGTGGTCGAGGTGGAGGAGCTCGAGCGCTGGCTCCCCAAGATGGGGGAGCTTAAGTTAGAGGTAGAAAATCGCCGTCAAGAAGCGGAGCGCCTGCGACAGGAAGAACGTGTTCGGTTGGAAAGGAAAGTTATCGTTCGTAAGCGCACGCCTCAGGAACCTGTGTGATTTTTCGCATCGAAACGGTTGCTATCGGTGACGAGCTTCTCTGTGGCACCATTGCCGACACCAACTCCGCCTACATCGCTCAGGAGACGACCGCTTTGGGCCATCGTCTTCAGAAAGTGACGGTCATTGCCGACGATATTGGTACTATTCAGGCTACGTTGCGTGAACGCGCCCGAACATGTGATCTTCTGGTCATTTTCGGAGGGCTCGGCCCTACATCCGATGATAAAACGGTAGAGGCTCTTTGCGAATTGCTTCAGTGTCCGCCAGTTTCTCATGGACCATCCAGACTCAACATCGAGGCGGCCTACCAAAAACGTGGTCAACCGCTAAACCCCCATGCGCTGAAACAGGCGCTCTACCCCGAATTTACCACGCCACTGCCAAACTCCGCGGGAATGGCTCCTGGTTTTCGCGCCGTTATCGATAATTGCATCTGTATATTCTTGCCGGGTGTTCCTTTAGAAATGAAGGTGATATTTCAGGAGCAGGTGAAGCCGACGCTTAATTCAATAAAGGGCTTTGCGCAGACGGGTGTTTTGCAGAAGAGAGTATGGCGATGTTTGGGTATTTTCGAGTCGCAACTCCAGCTGGAGATGGATCCGATTGAAAAAAATCTGGGGCAGGACGCTTGGCTGGGTTATCGCACCCATTTTCCCGAAAATCATCTCACGCTTTATTACCGGGGTAAGGATCTCAGGGAGCTTGAATCGATGGTTTCGCAAATCGATTGCATTTTGGATCGGTGGTGTTATTCCCGCACTGACGACGATATCGAATCGACAGTTTTTCGACAACTCAGGACTCAGGGGGCTCGGGTGGCCCTGGCGGAAAGTTGCACGGGCGGTCTTGTTGCCAATCGACTGACGCGAAATGCCGGCGCGAGCGACATCCTCTGGGGAGGGATTGTCGCCTATTCATTGCCAGCCAAAAAGAGTTTAATGAACCTCGCCTTCTCGCGGGCGGATGACGCGGTGTCGGAATCCAGTGCGCTCCAAATGGCGGAAAGTCTTCGTTCAAAAAGTGACGCGGAGTACACCGCTGCGATTACTGGCTACCTCGGCCCCGACGCCGGTGGACCTGATAAACCGGCGGGTACTATTTTTTGCTGCGTTATCGATAAAAAAGGAGTCGCGTGGGAGCGCAAGGTCACTCTTAATGCGCAGCAACGCGAACGAACACAATGGGGCGCAGCAACACATTTACTGGACTTAATCAGGGTTGCGTCTCGCTGAAGAGCGATTTCTCGTCAACCGCTAGAAAAATTTACTCTTCGGCGTTCGCTCCGCCGGCCGCTGCATAACCCAGCGCTGCACCGGTTGCGGCCGCGATTCCCGCCTTTTTGGAACTCTTCGTTCTGCCTTTAGACGGCTTTCGCGCCTTGGCGGCCGGTGATTTACGCGCCGCCTTCTTAGATGCGCGCCGCGCCGGGGCTTTTTTTTTCTTTGCTGCCATTTTCTTTGTTGGTGGCTTTGCCTTACTTGCTGATTTTCTTTTTCGGGCCATTGGCTTCTCTCCTCGTCAAAATTTTTGTTTACCTAACATATATTTCGCAATTCATCAAAATCCATTTTCGAAAAAAAAACAAAAGTGTTCTGTTTTGTGATTGCATAAAAAGAAAAAAGCGCTTATCCAGATAATAGATCCTAACAGTTTTCATCTGAAAATTTACAGGTTCTTAAGTTCAAGCAGTACAATTAGTTGTTTTGGTCATGAAGAGGGGGGGCTTATGGCCAGGGCTAAAGCTGAAAAGCGTGTCTCAAAACATGCTCTGCTGCGCTCACGCAAAATGTTGAAACCGACTAAGGGAAAAGGACGAGCTAATTTGAAGCTCGTCTTACCGACGCCGGAAATCAAACTCAGTGTCAAGGGCAAGGCCGCTGCGGCCAGGCAATTGGCCGAGGAAAGCGGCGAAAAGAAGTTGTCGTCGAGGCTGTTGGAGACGCTCGAGAAGCACCGTCAAAAACGAGCGGCCCAACTTGCTGCGGCGAGACCGAAGGGTCGGCGCGGTCGGCGTCCAAAGGTGAGTCTCGAATACGTGCCAGAGCACCAGGAGGAAGACTCCTATGTGCTCGAGCAGGAGTATGAGACGCTCCAATACGACACCGGGATTCCCGTACCTTCGAAAGAGGGTGAGGCTGCCAACGTAAACGTCGAACGGTCCGAGGAGTTCGACGAAGAGTTAAACTTCGACTGGTAGTCGAAAGCGCGGAAAAGCACCCGGCCTACTGGTACTGGTACCCGGTACCTTTCAGGACCGCGTTGTTTCCAACGATTGACACGTCGCGCAATCACACGCTAGGTCTTTCCCTGAGGAGGCCTTTATTCGCAATCGTCTGGAATTTTTATATAATCGGCGCGGCATTCTTAAATCGGCATCAGCGTCGGCAGTAACCTTGCTTTTATCACGGTGTCACTCACTCAGTCCGGCGTCGCCCGAATCGAATTTCACTAGTAAACCGGATGAGTTTTTAAAGCGGTATGGCCCCATCGATCGAACGCTCGGCGAGGAGAGCCCGCGCCAGTTTTCAGGCGATGATAATTTGCGGCCCCACCAAATATTATGGGACATTCCCGGGTATTTAGCCTCCAAGTCCATCGAGGACGCTGTCGAAGAGGTTCCGCTTGTAATTGTGGGCGGCGGAGCGAGCGGCCTGTTTTCTGCTTACGCTCTCAAGGAGTTTCGGCCGGTGGTACTCGAGCAGGGCGCGCGGTTTGGCGGAAACGCCAAGGGGCAATCGTGGCGCGGGCTCGACTACGCATTAGGCTCCGCATACATCGACAGGCCACATGCCGGGACAGCGATGGATCGATTTTATCAGGAGCTGGGCTGGAACGAAATCCTCACCGAGCGCACCGTGGTCGACCCTGTCGAATATAAGGGGAAATCCTTTAAAAATTTTTGGGAAGGCGAGACCCAGCCGAAGGAGCGGCATCGCTATTCCCGGATTAACGCCTTTCTCGGTGATCTTGCCGGAGAAAAGAAGGGGCTCGTATTCCCACTCATTCCCAGTAACGACCCAGAAGAACGTAAGTCGCTGAAAGAATTCGATCGTTACAGCATCCACGAGTTACTTTCGCAAAAAACCGGAGGTAAACTTCCCCGACACCTCGAAAGCGCGATTGAATACTACTGTTGGTCAACCTATGCCGGTTCTTCGAAAGAGCTCAGCGCTTCCGCGGTTCTCAATTTTCTCGCGCAGGAAAGCAATCCCATCAAAGTTGGAGCGGGTGGTAACGCGGCGTTATTGGAGCGCCTTCTCCAGCGGCTGAGTCGCGAGATCCCCACTGGTAACCTTCGCGCAGGAGCCCTGGTCGTTCGCGTTAAGGCCGACTCAAATGGAGTAAGCGTCCTTTACGAAGACGCGTCAGGAAAGCTCCGGTCGCTTAGGGCAAGAGCTGCCATTTTGGCGTGCCCAAAATTCGTGGTCAAACGGATTCTCGCTGATATCGAACCCGATCGAATGGCCGCAATGGAATCACTGAAGTATCGGGCGTACATGGTGGCCAACGTGCTTTTGAAACAGACTTCCGGAAGGTCCTTTTACGATCTGTTTATGGTCGATGATGGTTTAACCGACGTGAAGGCGCCTGAGACGGAATCGGAACGAAAGAACGCGACGGACTTTGTCCTGGCGAGTTTTGCCGGTCGGAAGGGAAACGAGGAGGTTTTGACCTTTTATCGTGCATTTCCGTATGATGGCGGCCGGGACCGACTATTCCAACCAGATGCCTTTGACACCTACTATTCTCGGTTCGAGTTACAGCTGGAGCGGGAAGTATTGCCCTTGTTGGGCCTGAAGGCGTCGACCGTGAGCGGGCTTCGCCTGACGCGATGGGGCCACGCTCTGCCGCTGGCGCAGAAGGGCTTTTTTCAGGGAGATAACGTCGACCAGCTGAGAAAACCCTTCCGCGATCGCGTCTTTTTCGTGGAGCAGGACAACTGGGCCTACCCGTCACTTCAGACCGGCGCAACGGATGCCGCCTTCTTCGCCCCGCAGGTAAAGGCGGTTCTGGAGGCGTGAGGTGCCTATCTACTTTCCAGCTGTAAAGGTAGCGGGTAACAGAGGTATCAAACTGTTACCCGCTACCTTTTCAGCTGGAAAGTAGATAGGCACCTTTAACCTTTAAGCCGCATGATGCGGCTCTCATTGCCAGAACGAGGAAATAATTCAATACTGGGGCATGACTGGCTCTTACGATCGCGCGGCTCAACCTTCGAAACGCCCGCTAAATTGGCGAAATATATTATGGCTCAGTAGCAGTTTCTGCGTGAGTGTCGTTGGAGTCCCCCTGACGCTATGGTTTTCGGGAGTCTCACTGGTTGGCCTTTCGCTTTTTTTGATAAGCTGTGTTCTGGCTGCCATGTGTATTACCGGTGGTTACCACCGGCTCTTTTCTCACCGTAGCTATGAGGCATCGGCATCGGTTCGTTTTTTATACCTGGTAGTCGGGGCGGCGGCGTTTGAGGGTTCCGCACTCGAGTGGTCGAACGATCACCGCACCCACCATCGAAAAGTCGATACAGGTGAAGACCCTTACAACATCGGCCAGGGATTTTTTCACGCGCATATGGGTTGGCTTTTTCGCCAGTCTTCGCCCGCCCTTCTCGAGGACTACCCTGTCGATCTGCTTCGAGATCGCCTGGTTTATCTTCAGCACCGGTATTACGTCTATTTGGCTATTGGTGTTGGGCTGCTGTTGCCCACTATTGTTGGTGGCGTACTCGGAAGCGCTTGGGGTGGATTTCTATACGGGGGAGTACTTCGAGCTGTTTTGACCCAGCACTCAACGTTTTTGATCAACTCTTTAAGTCATGTCTTTGGGACACGTCCTTACACTCTCGCCAATTCGGCGCGAGATAATCTGCTCATGGCATTTTTGGCTCATGGCGAGGGTTATCACAATTTTCACCATCGTTTTCAAACCGATTATCGCAATGGATTTCGTTGGTACCATTGGGACCCTACCAAGTGGCTGATTCAATCTTTTTTCGTGTTGGGCCTGGTCGGAAAACTCAAGACGATTTCAGAGCCGGTCATCGAGACAACTCGCATGCAGACGGCGCAGATAGTATTGACTCAAAAGGGAGTCTCTATTGATAGACTTTCTGGTTTTCGCGAAAAGGCGTTGGCGGCACAAGAGCGGTGGCGACTGGTACGTGAGGAATATGTCAATTTTAAGCGGAGCGTCTCATTCCGTTCTCGCGCCCGTCGCGTTGAGCTCAGAACCGAAATCAAATTGGCTCGCATTGAGTTTCGCGCGGCCTGTCGTCAGTGGTACGCGTATGCCCGGTCGCTTCGCCTTGTAAACCTCCGCTATCAAACAATCTGAGCTGCTATCGGAATCCGTCGCCCCAATCCGAACGCTTTGTGCGTAACCCTCAGAATTGGCGGAAACTGGCGCCGTTTGAACTCGCTCGTGCGGTAGAGATTTTGGAAGCAGTCGACCCATCGGGGGTCAAATCCTTTCAGTTCATCGAAGGAAACCCCATCTTCGACCACCTGTTTCACCAACGAATCGAGTACCGGGTAGGGTGGCAGCTGGTCCTGGTCCGTTTGATTGAGTTTGAGTTCGGCTGTCGGAGCCCGATCGAAGACTCGGCTAGGAATACAATGCTTCCAAAGATTCAGTCGGTGACCTAGCGCATACACGTCGCCCTTCACCAAATCCCCAATCACACCAATCGCGCCGGCAGTATCCCCGTATTGTGTGGAGTAGCCGGTTGCAATTTCACTCTTGTTACTCGTGTTCAAAAGCAGACTGCTCCACTGATTCGACAGGGCCATTAGAAATAGCATCCGGACTCTGGGTTGAATATTTTCGTCTACCGTACCACTGGGAGTGGATCCGATCGCTGAGGTAACTTGTGAACGAATTGTCGCTAGGGCGGTTTCGATGGAAATTTCGTAGGTTTTTATACCCAGCGCCGTGGCGATAAAACGCGAATCCTCCAGTGAAGCAGCGCTTGTAAAGCGACTGGGTAGCAGAACACCCACCACATTTTTTGCGCCCAATGCCTTAACGGCCAATGCGGCAACGACGGAGCTATCGATACCTCCACTTAAGCCGATGAGTACCGATTTCATTCCGCATTTGTGTACGAAATCACGCAAGCCTAGCTCCAGCGCGGCCTCGGTCCACTCGACCCTCGATTGCGGCCCAGCGAACGGATACTGCCCCTTGGGTGGGCTTAGGACATCAGACGCATAAGATTCAGCAAAGGCCGGTGCTTGGAAAAAAAAATTTCCGTTCGGATCTACGGCCTGACTGCAACCGTCGAAAATCAACTCCTCATTTCCGCCCACCTGATTGCAATAGATCACAGGGCAACCGATCCGTTTCGCTACCGTTTTTAGGAGTGCGGTTCGTTCGTGGGGTCGCCCCAAATGAAAGGGAGAGGAGGAAAGGTTGATTAGCGCAGTCAGGTTTTTGTCACGATAATCCTCCAACGGGTGCTGTCGGTAGCGATGCCCCTCCGGATCCCAAATATCCTCGCAGATCGAGACTCCAAAATGCATCCCCTGAATCGTGATAATCATCGGAACCGTACCGGGTTCAAAGTAGCGGTCTTCGTCAAACACGTCATAGGTGGGTAAAAGTCGTTTATGATAGTAGGTCGGCTGGTTCCCAGGCTGAAGAACGACGGCACTGTTGTGGAACGGCCGTCCCCAGGAATCGGACGCTGAACTTCTAGTGATGCACCCTGCGACGATCGTTAGGTCTCCCGCCGCGGTGGCCAATCGCTCGATGGCTTGCGACTGCATTCTCAGGTGTGCCGAAGAAAATACCAAATCACGAGGCGGATACCCACTAAGAGCCAGCTCCGGGAACACCAGCAGCGCCGCACGGCGAGTGCGCGCGATTTCCGTGGCCTCCAATAACTTCAGCAGATTGCCTTCGATATCACCTACTCGAGGGTTAATTTGGGCTAAATCGATCTTTGGGGCTTGATTCACAGACGGCTTCACGTCCGATGTCATGGGGGGGTGTCTCTAGAAAAGGTTGGCTCAAAGGCCTTCTCGAACTCGTCCGGTGAAATACCGCCCTCTTCCCAAAGGCTTCCGCCCTCGAGATCTCGACCGTGCAGCCAGCTCGTCTGTTCGTCAACAATCTCCGAGGCGCCTTGCATCAAGGGAAAGAAACGGATGAACTGCGTTTCGTCATCCTGGTACGTGAGCAGGTGCTTCCAAGGAAAGTGCTGAGGATATAGGGAGAAATATCCCATCGCCAGGAGGCACGGTACTGTAATGGCCAATACCCACCGCGATACACGGGCTCGAGAAGCCCACGGGCGATATCCCGATTGCGATGCGATAAGTGCTCGCTGACGGAGTTCTGGTGATGCAGGAGTCGACGGCAGTTTCTGCAGCAAGCCCACCGCATCCTTAATGTTCAGATGAAGGTGAGCACAATCCCGACAGTTCTCGAGATGGTTTTTAATTTCCTGCTGGCGACTGGCGGGCAGGATTCCCTCGATAAAATCGGAGAGCAGATTCTGACAAAAGAAGCAACTTACCATTTTTAGATTACCTACCAGCCTTCGGCCCCATGGTTGCGCCCAACTGCACGCCCTGGAGAGCCTTCTGAAATTCCACCCGGCCACGGTGCAGTCGATGACGAAAAACGGCCCACCTCAGATGCAAAACTTTCAAAATGGATTCGGAATCCATCGCCAGGTGGTCGTGTAGAATAACCGGAGCTCTCAAATCGAAGTCTAATAGACGCAGGCGATCGCCCACCAATGCCAATCTGTTGCCGAGTTCAGTCGTTTCGGTACAGTGGGCTCGCCACCAGGACAGCAGGTCTGTCTCCATGGCCTTAAGTACACGGTTATCGCGGCCCGTGAGCGACAGGCGCGGTCTTTCCAACTCCAATTGCGAAAGTTCTTTCATTGCGGAGTGATAGAGCTCGACTTCGAGATTATGAGTACGGTTCGCGAGTCGAATGTCGCGTCGAGCGCTTTTGGAAAAACGCCGGTAAACGCGCTCGATAATGTCATCGAGGTGGCAGTCACTACCTGCCATCAGGACACAAAATCGCGCCAGCGTGCCATCGGTTCGTTCGACAAACTCCGGCAACGGCAAAGCCAGCTGTATCTTTTGGACTTCCATATCCAGGTTTTATACCAAATAAGCTTTTAGTCTGTCCAACTGGCATCCCGTCTTTGTTTAGGCCAACGCGTCGCGTTCGACAGTTAGGGGCGCTGCTTCTATGATTTAGGTCCAATCCCATGCAATTCATTAAGCGCCCGCCGTGCTAATTCACATTTATACGATTCTAATACCAATGGTGCTGCTTTTGTGCGCACTCATTGCTGCTGGTGAGGCGTCCCTGTTGTCGCTCACTCGCATTCAGCTGGAGTCGCTTAAAACCACCCGCCCTCATATTTACCGGCGAATCCAACGGCTGATTGTAGCGCCAGACGCCTTGTTATCGACCCTCATCATCAGCAATGAAACACTCAATATTATTCTAGGAACGGCGATTGCCTCGTCAATTCACAGTCTCTTACCGAGTGGCGATCCCCGGATCGGTATTCTGCTGTCCGTAGTCGTAACCTCGGTACTTTTACTGACCGTTTCGGAAATTCTGCCCAAGGTTTTGGCATTTCGGATGCCCGTTCCCTTCGCTTCGTTCTTGGTGTTTCCAATTGGAATTGCCCATACGCTCATCACCCCTTTTCGAAAAGTGTTCCTTGCGGTTGCCTCCTTAATTTTACGCAAATGCGGCATTCGGGCCATGCTGCCGGCCGCGGTCAATGAACAGGACTTTTTGACATTGGTGGAGGTGGGGGCCGAAAGCGGAACGCTCGAGCGCGAGGAAAAGGAGCTGATTGTGAACGTATTTCAATTCAGCGACCGCACCGTTCAGTCGGTCATGACCCCGTGGAACCAGATTGTCACCATCAGCGACAAAATGACGGTCGCCGAGGTTCTTCAGCACATGCATGCTCGGGTCTATTCGCGAATTCCGGTCGTTTCGACCGAGTCCGGCAGTGTCACCGGTGTGTTGTACTCCAAAGAACTGCTAAAACTTATCCTATCGCCCATGGAGCCCGTGGGCGGGGCAGCGGCAAGAACGGCCATTCTAAGCCCGTTCATTGTCTCGGCACACAAGAAAATCGCGGCGCTCTTTCGGGAGTTCAAGCAGAAAAAGATGCATTTCGCGCTGGTGGTCGATGAGTATGGAAAAAATTTAGGCGTTGTCACCCTAGATGATGTTCTGAATGCGCTCTTTCAAACCCGGAAAAAACCGGATTCGTCAGCGGCATGATCACACTCGTACTATTTATCATAACCTTGATGCTTTTCATCGCCATCGAGGCATTTTTTTCAGGATCGGAAATAGCTTTTATATCGGCCAGCCGCCCCAAAATTTTTAGAAAGGCTAAGGAGAAGAATCCCCGTGCCATTCTGGCTAAAGAGCTTCTCAGTCGGCCAGAGACACTCTTTGCAACGAGCATCGCCGGTACGACGATTTCAATCGCCTGTTTGTCATCCATTATCACTTACTTCATTTCGAGACGATTCGGCCCGGACAAGGAATGGATCAATCTCTTCTTGTTGACGCCCTTTGTTTTAATCTTCGGGGAGTTCATTCCCAAAATAATCTGCCGAACGTTTGCCGATACAGCGGTGCTTAAACTCAGCCAACCCTTTCGCATCGCCAGTTTCATATTGTTCCCGATAACACGTGCCCTAGAGATGTACGCATCCACTCTGCGCGTGCTCATTGGTCAAGGCGGCCAGAAGGGCTTTTTTCTATCGCGCGAAGAGATCAAGGCGGCGCTCCCGGCAAGTCACGGGACCGATGTAACACCGGCGGAGCGCCTGATGATCGCCCGAATCCTGGAATCGAGTCGGGTGACGGTAAAGGAGATGCAAAAACCGCTCATCGATATGATTGCCATCGAGGAGACTGAAACTTTGGAGGTCGCGCTCAAGCTCTTCACCGATTCGGGCCACACGCGCATGCCGGTGTACCGAGATCGCATCGATAGGATTGTCGGCGTGATTCACGGCTACGACTGCCTTCTGGCAAAGGATCTTTCCACGTCTGTGGCTCAGTTGATGCGCCCGGCCTACTTCGTTCCCGAAAGCAAACCGCTTGATGAGCTTTTGAGCGAGCTACGCGAGCACCACATGGGGATCGTCGTGAACGAGTACGGGGGGGCGGATGGCTTGGTTACCGTCGAGGACGTTATGGAGGAGATTGTCGGTGAGATTGAGGACGAATACGACGAACCACCGCGCCTGTATCGCCAGATTGCCGAAAACTCGTTTATCGTCAACGCCCGGGTAGAGGTGGACGATCTGCGGGAAAACCTCGGACTCCCGATTCCGCGCGATGACGACTACCAAACACTCGCGGGATTTCTGCTCAAACACATGCAAAAACTTCCCAAGAAATGGGACTCTATCACCATAGAGGGCATCGAGTATGTAATTCAGGCCTCGACCGATCGCTCGATTGAAGAGGTTTACATCATTCGCCACGGATCGGGTGCGCTGGGTAATACCTAGATTCTGCCGCGTTTCGAAGAAACGGGACAGAATTTATCCTGAACGAAGAGTAACGGCTGGCGCGGCGTGGCAACAAAATCATAATATTCAACTGAATAATCAACGGGCTAGTGCCGATTCTCGAATACGTAGTCGAAATCCTAACCAAATCTTAACGCTAGAAAATGTTTCCCGTGAGTTAATGAATCTACGCATTTCAATTCAGGTGATTCCTAATTTAGGAGCGATGCCCATGAAAATTTGTCGCAAATTGTTAACTTTAGCTGTCTTTATCGGGCCCGGCTTGCTCAACGCCGTACAAACACTTAACGGTGCTGGAGCAACGTTTCCGTTCCCGCTGTATTCCAAATGGTTTTCCGAGTTCAACAAAGTTAATCCGGCCGTCCAGATTAATTATCAGTCTATCGGCAGCGGGGGCGGCATTCGGCAATTTCTGGACAGAACGGTCGACTTTGGCGCCACCGACACCCCGATGACTGATGAACAGCAGTCCAAGTCTTCCGTACCCATACTCCACATCCCCACCGCCATGGGGGCCGTGGTCACCATGTACAACATTCCCGATTCGGGAGAATTGAAAATCACCTCGGATGTTCTTGCCGATATCTTTCTGGGAGTTGTAACTCAATGGGGCGACCCCAGGTTAAAAGCCATGAACCCGGGCCTCGCCCATACAGGCAACATTCTCGTGATTCACCGTTCGGACGGCAGTGGTACAACCGGCATTTTCTCCGACTATCTCTCAAAAGTGAGCCCTGGGTGGAAAACACGCGTCGGCGCCGGAAATGCACTCAATTGGCCGGTTGGTTTGGGTGGAAAAGGCAACGAGGGCGTCACGGGATTGGTTAAGCAAACGCCCGGTAGCATTGGTTACGTCGAGCTAATTTATGCCGAATCGAACAAACTGAGTTTTTTTTCGGTAAAGAATTCCGCCGGTCACTTTGTCAAGCCCACGCTTAAAAGCGTGACGGCAGCCGCCTCGAATCTGAAATCGATCCCCGATGATTTCCGAATATCGCTGACCAACGCCGATGGTAAGGATGCCTATCCCATCAGCGGGCTAACCTATTTATTGGTGTATAAATCCATGCCGGATGTAATCAAGGCCGCAAGCCTCGTCGCCTTCCTGAAATGGGCTTTGGCGGACGGACAAAAATTCGCTTCGGATTTACTGTATGCCCCCCTACCGGCTCCGCTTTTGAAGAAGGTTAAAACCAAGATTGATACCATTGAAATCAAAAAGGCTAGCTAGTCCGGAAATTCATCGCCCCGACATTCGCTTCCTTTGGTGCTTGCGATTGGTCGCGGGGGCCGTTATCGCCATTCTGGGTGCCATCGGGGTGTTTGTCTTCTGGCGGGCGATGCCGGCGCTAAGCCACAACGGATTTCGGTTTCTTTATACGTCTACCTGGGATCCCGTACGTGATATTTACGGTGCGCTCCCCGTCATATTTGGCACATTAATGAGCAGCTTTTTGGGTCTGGCCATTGCAACGCCGCTCAGTCTCGGAATTGCTCTTTTTGTCAGTGAGCTCGCGCCTCAACGAGTCGCCAGCTTCGTTTCGTTCATGGTTGAGATGTTGGCCGCGATTCCGAGTGTGGTTTACGGACTCTGGGGCATCTTCATGCTCGCTCCCTGGCTTCGATCCACGGTCGAGCCCTTTCTGGGCGCAACCCTGGGCTATCTTCCATTTTTTCAGGGCCCTCCCTACGGAGTGGGAATGCTCGCGGCCGCCATAATCTTGGCGATTATGATCACACCGACCATATCGTCGGTGTCTCGGGAAGTATTTCGAGCCATTCCCAGAAATCAACGCGAAGCCGCGCTGGCATTGGGCGCTACTCGCTGGGAAACCATCCGCCTCTCGGTGCTTCGAAGCGCAAAAAGCGGGGTCATGGGGGCGGTAATTTTGGGGCTGGGGCGGGCCCTTGGAGAAACCATGGCGGTCACAATGGTAATTGGAAACCGTGCCGAGATCTCTCTCTCACTCTTCGCCCCTGGGCAAACCATGGCGAGCGTTATAGCCAATGAATACGTCGAGGCCACGAGCGATCTCCATTTGGCGGCGCTGGCTGAGATCGGCCTGGTACTCTTCGCCGTCACATTTCTGATAAATGGTTTGGCCCGGGTCATCGTCAGGCATATTCAGAAACAATATGTCGTCAGCTCTCGGCGGTCCCGGTGATATCCCACCGCCTTGCACCCTTCATGGAGGCTCGTTACGCCAGACGGCGGTGGACCAATTTCGCCGCGTGTGCATGCTTGGCTCTTTTTTCAGCGCTGGCCATTGGCGTGCTTCTCCTGGTCTTCGGGTATGTGCTCATTAAGGGCCTTCCGGCACTCGATCTCAATTTTTTCTTCCAGCTTCCGCGCCCGGTGGGTGAAACGGGCGGAGGGATGGCCAATGCGATTCTGGGAACGATTGGGCTCGTGGCGCTGGCCTCGATAGTTGGTATCCCCTGGGGAATCCTCACGGGCGTTTTTCTTTCAGAGTATGGCAAGGGGCGGTTGGGCGAGGTCGTCCGTTTTTGTTGCGATATGCTATCGAGCGTTCCCTCTATAGTGATAGGGCTTTTTGCCTACACCGCGGTCGTCGTACCGATGAGAAGATTTTCAGCGCTGGCCGGGAGTTTTGCTCTGGCAATCATGATGGTGCCAACGATAGCCAGGAACACTGAAGAGCTGCTGCGCCTGGTGCCGACGCACATTCGAGAGGCGGGACTGGCATTGGGAATTCCCAGATGGATAGTAATTTTGAGGTTGGTTCTTCGAGGTTGCTCTTCCGGAATCCTGACTGGAGTCATGCTATCGATTGCCCGCATGGCTGGCGAAACAGCACCGCTCTTATTTACCGCCTTCGGTAACCGCTACTTTCAATGGCGGTTGGACCAACCCATCGCCTCCCTCCCGGTTCAAATTTTTTCGTATGCGATTTCCCCCTTTGAGGACTGGCACCGACAGGCATGGAGCGCGGCGCTCGTTCTTGTCGGCCTCGTATTTACTCTGAATATTCTGGCTCGAGTCGTGATAAAAGGTACCGCCGGGCATCGGGAATAAAATGGAGTCCACCCCCATACCAATTGTCAGCGTACAACAACTCAACGCATGGTTCGGCGAAGTCCATGCGGTCAAGGGAATTTCGCTCGATTTTGTTCCAAATACCGTCACCGCTATTATCGGGCCGTCGGGCTGCGGAAAGTCGACCTTCATCCGCTGCCTGAATCGCCTCCATGAAGAGATCGAGGGTGCTTCGGCGTCTGGACAGGTTTTGGTGGAGGGCACCGATATTTACGGCTCAGGCGTAGACCCCGTTAAAATCCGTCGGAAGATTGGCATGGTGTTTCAAAAGGCCAACCCGTTTCCCGGTCTCTCTATTTTTGAAAATGTTTCCGTCGGTCTCAAGCTCGCTGGAATTCGACGTCGCAGCCTACTTCAGGATGTCGTCCGCCGCAGCCTCGAACATGCCGCGCTCTGGGAAGAGGTCAAAGACAAGTTGAATCAACCGGGCACCAGTCTCTCCGGTGGTCAGCAGCAACGCCTCTGTATCGCCCGAGCCCTCGCAGTGGAGCCGCCGGTTTTGCTGATGGACGAGCCGACCAGCGCACTCGATCCGATTTCAACCGCCAAAATCGAAGAGTTGATGCTCTCGCTCAAGCGTCAGACCACGGTAATAATCGTTACTCACAATCTACAGCAGGCGGCGCGCATTTCCGAGAAAACGGCCTTTTTTCTTTTGGGCGAAATGGTAGAATTCGGCGACACAACACAGGTATTTACAGTTCCGAAAGAGAAGAAGACGGAACAGTATATTACCGGAAAATTTGGATGACATAATGCAACGAAACATCGACTCAGGATTGGCAGAACTCAAGCAACACCTCGTTCAGATGGCGGGTTATGTCGAAACCGCGATTGAAAAAATTTCACTCGCGTGGCAGCAGCAGAGTATCGACAAACTCAGCGAGGTCTACTCGATTGAGAACAACGTCAACGCGTCCCACATGCAAATTGATGCGGACTGCCTGCGCCTGCTCGCCACCCAACAACCACTTGCGAGCGATTTGCGCCTGATTCTGGCTACCATCAAGATGAATAATGATCTCGAGCGCATGGTAGATCAAACCGTAAACGTGGGTCACAACCTGGAACACTATATTCGCGCCGGAGATTCCCGAATTGACGCGGCCGACATTCAGGTAATGGCGCACGAGGTGAAGACGATGGTTCGTTCGGCCATAGACGCCTTCGTCCGTCAGGATGAAACGCTGGCTCGCAATGTTATTTTAGCCGATGACCGCGTCGACGATTTGAAGGATTCCGTTTTTCAATCAATGCTGGCTTATATCAAAAATAAACCCGAGGCACTGGAGCAGGGGCTGACGGTAATCCTGATTGCACGTAACCTGGAACGCATCGGTGACCACGCAACCAATATCGCCGAGGACGTCGTATTTTCCTCGTCTGGTGAAGACATCAGGCACCACGGCCTCCAACTCGCCAAGGGGAAGCCATAGAAACCCCAACACTAAAAACTCCCGCAGGGAAAACTCCTGATAGAATCCTGATCGTTGAGGATGAACGTGACATCGCCGAGCTGGTAGCGCTGCACCTCAAACGCCAGGGTTATGAAGCGGCTATCGTGGGCGACGGTGAATCAGCCTTAACTCTACTAGCCCGAGAAAAGTTTGATCTCATCATTCTCGACTGGATGCTGCCCAGCATTTCTGGACTTGAGGTGGCTCGTGAAATCCGCAAACCGCAAAGCGCACACGTCTCGCTTCCCGTTCTCATGCTGACGGCACGATCGCACTCCTCCGATATTGTCGAAGGCCTTGATACCGGCGCCGATGATTTTCTCATCAAACCCTTCGAGCTACCGGTGCTTCTCGCACGAGTGAAGGCGCTGCTGCGCCGACGTGCATTTTCAAATTCCATAGATCAAAACGACCTACAGGACGTTCAGATAGATGAGCTGTCCATAAACCTAGAATCCTACGAGGTGACATGCGCAAAACAGCCGGTGCAACTCACGATTTCAGAGTTTAAACTTCTGGCCGCACTCGTGCGAGCTAGAGGAACGGTACTTACTCGCGATCGACTGATCGATAAGGTGCAGGGCGATGACGTCAGCGTTATTGAAAGGACGATCGATACCCACATATTCGGATTGCGTAAAAAACTGGGGTCTTGTTCCGATGTGATCGAAACGATTCGAGGAGTCGGCTACCGAGTAAGGGCCGAGTGAAGTCAAAAGCACGGCCAGATTCCGAGTCTCGATTAATCGCTCGCCAGGTTTTTTTCCGCCTCATCCTGTTGAACGGACTGCTTGCAACAATTGCCGGAGCGCTTTCGTGGCTCATGGGACACGACTATCCTCTCAGTCTCACCGGTTTTCTTGGGCTGATTATGTTGGTCCTGATGGTCTGGGCGGCACGCTCGCAGGCACTCCCCATAGGAAGAATTTTAAGACAGAGCCAAGCGCTGCTGAAGGCGGATAGCCTGGCTGTTTCCGCTGCCGTTTCCTTCGAAGAGGTATCGACCGATTCTCACGGAGAATGGAGCGAAATCGAATCAAACCTTTCGCGGGTTCATCAGGATTTCGAAAAGGCTAAGCGGCGCCTTGAAAGGGATCGCATCGAGCTGGCCACCGTGATCGGCTCGTTATCCGATGCTATTCTCGCAGTGGATCCCAAGGGCGTTCCGTTATTTTACAATAGCCGCTTTGCGATGCTGTTTATGAGGAATTCGCGCCCCGAGGCGTCCACGCTGTGGGATCTCATTCGTGAGCCGCAAATTCTAGATGCCTACTCGGCCGCTCTCAACCGGGCGGTTCCCAGCGCCACCCGCACCATCACGCTCGACTTCGAATCGGAGGGGCGGCGTCAGCTGGCCCTTTCCGTATCACCACTTAAGCGCCCCGATCACTCCGTGTACGGTGCGGTCGGGACCTTCCACGACATTACCGAGATGAAATTGGCCGAGCAAATGCGAATCGATTTCGTGGCCAACGTCTCTCATGAGCTTCGAACCCCGCTGACCTCAATCAAGGGTTATTCGGATACGCTTCAACTGGATCTGAAATCCGGAAAGGCGATCGATCCCGATTTCATGAGTGTTATTTCCAAAAACGTCAACAGGCTCATGAGCCTGATCGGTGACTTACTCGATCTGTCGAGCATAGAGTCGCAGGCCCAAAGCCTTCAGTTCGAGATGCTGCCGACGAGCGAAGTGACCAGCCGTGTGCTCAATCAGCTCTCGGAGCGGTTTCAGTCCAAGGGACACTCCATCCGAACCCAGTTTGAGGATCCCCAAGTATACGCTGACGCCGGAAAACTCGAACAGGTATTGGTGAATCTTCTCGACAACGCCAACAAATACGCTCCGCCCGGAGGCTGGATCAGCGTGAACTGGACGGCGGATGGAGGGGACACAATTCTCACTATCTCCGACAGCGGGCCTGGCATTCCGGCCGAGCACCAAGCGCGCCTCTTCGAACGCTTTTACCGGGTCGATAAGGCCCGTTCGAGGGAGTTGGGTGGTACAGGTCTTGGACTGGCCATCGTCAAGCACATCCTGCAACGTCACGAGGGCAGTGTCAGCGTCAGTAGCCCGGTCGGTCAGGGGGCCTGCTTCGTATGCCGATTTCCCAAGAAAAAAAATTGATTCGCCTTCCACACACTGTCCAGATCGCGGGAGCACTCGATCTCCTGGACGCAATGACCATCGTGGAATCGGGTTCCGATGAAGTTGCGCTTCCCGTTGGACCCCACTTGAAAACTCCTGAATTGACCGAGGACGGTGCACTCGACATTTTTCAGGCGCTCACCAATAGAATTGCGATACGAATGATCACCTATTGCACGACAGCAGAGTCGGTCGCAGACCTGCTCGCAAAGCTCGGAGCGCGTCGCGTCCAACTGCACGGTGATATTTCCATCGATGAAGTCACTAAACTGAGACGCATGGGCGAGTTTCATATCATCAAATCCTTTGCGGTGGGACTGCACCCAGACTTGGCTCAACTCATCAATGCCTATGCACCCGTCGTGGATGGCTTTTTACTCGACACATTTGATCCCAGCGACGGTTCCACGGGGGCCACCGGAAAGACTCACGACTGGGCGGTCTCACAACAACTTGTTCTTGAAACCACTCGGCCTATCATGCTGGCCGGCGGACTCAATGCGAACAACGTCACCGAGGCAATCCGCCGTGTTCGGCCGGCAGGAGTCGATTCCCACACCGGCGTCGAGGGATCTGACGGACGCAAGGACCCCCAAAAACTAAGCCTGTTTGTCAGAAACGCCCGCACCGCGTGGAAAAGTCCGTTTATGAAAAAATGGTAAACCCCCTTTCCGTTTTTACATAAACTGATAAATTGATACTAATTCCCAAAATGGAGGTCCCATGAAAAAGCTCATAATTCTTTTAGCCGCCACCACACTGTGCGCCGATCCACTCTTGCAACAGGCGACAAATCAGGAACTCCTGAATGAGGTCGGCAGAAGAATGGGGAGCGTGAATCCAACACAACAGGCCACGGCTTCATATGATTGCGACCTCTACGGCAATCTCAATATTACACTCATCAGCAATGGGACAATTCAAACCAGTTCGGTCGATGCAGGCAACTCGACTTTCTGCCAATCACAGGCATCGGAGCTAACCCAATACCGAACCCACATCCGCATCACGAGCTTTGTCGCGGCCTGCGATCTTTATGGCACGCTCTTCAAGTTTTCGGCAACGCCTCAAGGCGGCCTAACCAAAATTTCAGAAACGGCCGCCGGCGGATCCACGCAATGCCGCAAGAGTGCGACGGCAATCAATACTGCGAGATAAACGCTTCCAAATGTTTGGATACCAATGTTTAGAAACCACTAAAACTCGTCGCCTCGTAAATAATCATGGCTTTACGAGATAGTGGTTCGTTGACGCCTGCTCGGTCGGGTAGATCACTATCTCCTGAATGTTCACATGTTTCGGTCGTTGTACCGCCCACACAATGGCCTCAGCAA
This sequence comes from uncultured Pseudobdellovibrionaceae bacterium, assembly GCA_964603655.1. Lineage (GTDB taxonomy): Bacteria > Bdellovibrionota > FAC87 > UBA2466 > UBA2466 > JACPWY01. The sequence continues at coordinate 28,926 of CAZRVZ010000150.1, forward strand.
CATCGTTGGGGCGTAAGCAGTTTTTGTTTCTATAGACTGCCTTTGCCCGCTCTTCATCCCCTCTGAACCTCACCCGACTGAACTCCGTTTCGACGAGACCTGGGGCAATTTCTGTCACCCGAATGCCAGTACCTTGCAGGTCCAGCCTCATTCCCTCGGTCAGCGAGCTTACGGCACGTTTACTCGCACAATAAATGCTCCCCTTCGGGTAGGTCCAACGACTAGCCACCGACCCGATATTTACAATGTGCCCCTCACCGGCGGAAACAAAATGCGGAAGAAATCCGTGGGTCACATACAGCAGCCCCTTGATGTTGGTGTCTATCGTCTCTTCCCAATCCTCTAGCTTGCCGTTTTGAATGGGGTCCAGCCCACGCGTCAGACCAGCATTATTGACGAGCACCTGTATCGATGAAAGCGCCGACCTATTATCCGCAAAAAAGCGTTCAACCTGATCGCGCTGGGTAACGTCAAGCCGGGACACCCTCACCTCAACGCTCAATTTATCCCGAAGCTCAACGGCGAGCTTTTCCAGCCTCTCCAACCGCCGTGCGACAAGCCACAGGGGCGACTTGGCCGTGGCAAATGATCGCGCACACGCCTCGCCGATTCCGCTACTGGCACCGGTAATAAAAACCATCGCGCTCCTCAAAAGTTAAAGGTGTCGTTTAGATTATCTATTGGATAAAGTTAGTCCAAGTTATTTTCACGACTCATGCGGCAGAAAGAAACCTCCACGTTTCTCATTTTGCCACCGGCGGCGTTTTAGCGAATGGTTCAAATCTACAATCCACTCCGACCACTGACCCCCGTGGCAATTCTGGATTGCTAAAGATGGCCTTTTGAAGGAGCGCCGGACGTCGGGCGATGGCGGTCGGCGGAGCGGGGTCGTCATGGTACGCGACGAGCGCCGGTCCAAAGTTTTTGGAATCCAGGAGATCACTAATCCGGTCGCCATCGTGATTTCGGACTTCGTTCATATCAGGAAAATTCACCCTGTCCCACCCATCCTTAATGCGTCGATCACCCTTTATGACTTCATAAACTCTTTCCGGCGGACCGCGCCACTCGATAATTTCCACATCATCCAAGCCTTGGACCTTAGCGCCGTTCGGGTTTTCTCTGGGTGAATACTGAATGGGTTGGCGAGTCAGTGTTCGCGCCAATAGTAGATCCGCGGAATCGTTTTTATTAATGATTAAGTGGCGACGCTTGGGGCTTTCACCGCCTTTGCTGGGTGTATAACGGTCAGCTTTATCCTTCACCATGGAGTTGCGGGCCGCCATGGCAAATTCGTTAGAAATGCCGGGGTTTTCACTGTTTTCGATAATCTTGATGATTTCGCTGGTAAACGCCTCGCGAGTTGGTGCGGTTTGGTGGTTGAGAGTTGCGCGCACCTGCATCAACCAATCGACCAATCCCTTTTCAATAAGTGGCTGGGCCGCCATGCTCGCCACAATTTGCGGGAGTTTGGAGACATCGATAGAATTGGGGGTGAGCGGTAGTGTACGGGTTCCAACGGAATAACTTACGCTTGTCACCCCTGAAAGTGCGTTAGCTGCAAAGAGCGCTCGCGCCAGAATTTGCCCCTCTGGATTTGCAGAAAGCACGAGTACATCTTCATGGACCATCGATGAACGAATCGCGTCGGCTAACTTGCGGTCGGATGGGATCAATCTGGCGATGCTTTCCACGAGTTTTGCCCGATTCTTATTTGAAGGTGGAAATTCTGCCTGCCAAGCTTGGAGAGCGGCTGGATAGAGCGCTGTAATCCCCTTGGCCTCGATCGCGATCAACATCTTTTCCCTAGTCGAACTACCCCTTACAACGCCCAAATACTTCCGAGCCAGCTCAATATCCGCAGAGGTCTTGGAATTAAGCCACGCATTATAGATTCGTAAAACGTCGTTATCCAACCGTTGACTGAGTGCCGCCCTCATCTCCGCTTCCGGTGGTCCGGCTAAAACCAATTGCGCGAGAAAAAACCAGACTACGAAACTCAATGGTCTCACGGCGCCCCCTAACTATTAATATACCATGTTGTTCGATTCACGACTCTAATTACCCACTTCTAACTACTAACTATTGACATAACTATACACATTGCTATACACTTGGTACCAGAATGAAAGTAAACGCACTTCAAGTTCGCCAGTCTTTCGGCAAGATCCTAAAAAAGCTTCTGGCTTCCGATGAGCCCATCATTATCGAGAAAGGGCGGGCGCCCGTAGCGGTGCTCATTTCCCTTAAGACCTTTCACGAGCGCTTCATCGATTTGAGGGAACAAAAGAAAAAGGAAGCAGTCCTTGCGGCCTTTGATTCTGCGGCCTCAACTTCAACCACAGACTCTCTAAAGGCCCTGCGAGAAATGCGGTATGGTTCGAATCGTTGATGCTTCCGTGGCCCTCAAATGGTTTGTAAGTGAATCCGGCCACGAGCCGGCAAAAGTCGTCCTTAGGGAATTAATTGATACTCCGAGAGCCTTCGCCGTTCCGGAGCTTTTCTATTTTGAATTGACTCATGTTTTTCACCGCATCCTCCCTCGCGCAACTCCTGAACAAATCGCTTTACTGGAGGTAGTACTCGAACTTCCCATTCAGCGCTTTGTCATGACTCGAGAGCTCCTCGCCCTCACTCGTGAGTTTCAGGGGCTCGGCCTTTCAGGCTACGATGGATCCTATGTAGCCCTCGCCAAGATGCTTCAAGGAGTCTGGCTGACGTTTGATTCGCGAGCGCACAAAATGGTTCGTCCAGGACAGCTATCGAAGCTGCTGCGCTAGCGGTTACGGTACCTCTGGCCAACCTGACACGGGTCTGTAAGGGGCTGCCA
>CAZRVZ010000151.1:0-17257 GCA_964603655.1 uncultured Pseudobdellovibrionaceae bacterium
GGTAGTTTAGTACCACGGGTACCGTTTTTAGTACCAAAATAACGCGTCGCTTAAATACCAGCTAACCAATTGTAATTATTTAATTAAATTTGGTAGCGGGGGTAGGATTTGAACCTACGACCTTCGGGTTATGAGCCCGACGAGCTACCAGGCTGCTCCACCCCGCGTCAAAATGATGAGGAAGGTTATGGCGCAGGGGCGGAAGTGTCAAATCAGCAGCAGATTTCGAGTGGGGCTTTGATTCAGCTATCGCGATAAATCTCGGCCAGCTGCGACCTTAGGCATTTCCAATCGGCTCGATCGCGGCGGTTTCTGTGTTTTCTTCGGAAACGTCCGGCACCGTAAGAGTCTCCGGCGCCACATCCTGATACTGTATCGTTCGGCGTTTAGGGCGCGTAGAAGCCTGAAAGGCATGGACCGCGCCGACATTTTCACGAGCGAGTTCGGCATGGCCCTCGCTTTCATACACCTCTCGGTCTGCGGCGAGCGCGCTCGAGAGCATCTCATCGATTTTGTCGAGCCCCTCGCGGTATTCGCCCTCAGGCTCTTCGTTGGTAGTAAGTTTTTCCTCTACGAAACGCTCCAGGTTTTGATCCAAGTCGTCTGCTGCCTCGTCCACCGTGCCCCTGAGTTGTTCCAGCTCGGATAGCGGTGGGAGATCGGATAATGATTTTAGCCCGACCACCTCGAGAAATTTGGGAGTGGTGGCGTACTGCACGGGCCTTCCGGGGACCTCGGCTTTTCCGGCCATTTTGACTAGTCCACGTTCGATGAGCGTCCGCATGAGGTGGCTGCTGTCGATGCCGCGAATCTTGTCTATCTCCGCTCGCGTAATAGGTTGTCGATACGCGATGATGGAAAGCGTTTCTAGCGTCGATTTACCCAATCGAAACGGCTTGCTTTGTAAAAACTTCCTCACCCAATCTGTATTCTCAACTCGAGTGCAGAAATGAAATCCACCCTGGGCCTCTCGGAGCTCGAAGCCGAAATTGGCACTAGCAAACTTGACTCTGATTCGCTCGATTGCCTGGCCTATTTCCTCAGGGGTCGAAATTTCTGCAAGGGTTTCCTCAATGCGAACCAACGGTACCGGGTGATCCGCCGTAAAGAGTATCGACTCGATAATACTTTCCACTCTCTCAACATCCATCAGCATCTCCTAAAAATGTTCCAGCATTCCCACATTGAGATCATTCAACGGCCGAACAGCCCGAATAAAAATAGGCCCGAGCATGTCCAGCTGGGTAATCTCGATAAATTTCAAACGGGCAAGTTCCAGTACCGCCAGAAAGGTCAGAATGATTTCTTTCCGGCTGCGATCGCGCGGTAACAAGCTGTCGAACGAGACCACGTTGCCACCCTCAATGAGCGGCACGACCGCTACAACCCGGTCGCGAATGCTGGTTGTATCGACAGAAATTTGGAGCGGTTTGCGGGTCGTTCGGTCCGTTGCAACTTTGAGACACAGTAACAGTTCGAAGGTACCCACAGTCTCGACAGGACCATCCAATACGGCCTCGGGTGGAATGATATCGGAAGCAGCCCCCTCGGGGCGCGCGAAAATTTCCCGATTCAACCACGGTCTGGCATCCAACTGTGCGGCAGCTCGCTTGAACCGCTCGTATTCGAGCAGCTGGGAAACCAAGCAAAGCCTGGGATCCTCGACCTCACCCTCAGTGACTTCGCGAGGCAAAAGCATTTCCGATTTCAGCTGAAGGAGCGTCGCCGCCATGACGAAGAATTCCCCGGCGATATTCACATCCGGACGGGTGAGTCGCGAAAGGTAGTTGAGATAATTCTCGCACACGTGAGCCACGGGAATATTATGAATGTCGATCTGATCCTTGCGGATAAGATGCAGTAAGAGATCTAGCGGCCCTTCGAAGTTTTCGAGACATACGCGATATTCCGACGAACTCGTGTCGTCTCGTTTCTCGCTGAGCCCCTGAAAATCGAACGCCTGGTCCATCGCCAGGGCGCTGGTCATCTTTATAGACTGGGCTTCGTTATTCACGGTTAAATCCTAAGACTTTGGCGGCCAGAAGCCAACCACAGTGCGCACTTCCCTTAAAGTCGATGAGGCAATGGCCCGAGCCCGGTCATTGCCACGCCGGATGAGAGAATCAATCTGCCCCGGATCGGACTCAAATTGTTTGCGCCTCTTACGAATTGGGTCAAGCCAGGAATTAATAATCTCGGTCATGAGCTTCTTATCGTCACCACAAGTCAGCTTCGCCGCCCGGCAATCATCAGCAATTCCGGATTTTTTAACCTCGGGAGTCAGCAACTGATGATAGGAAAACAGAATGCAACTCTCGGGGTGCCCCGGATCCTCGCGTCTGGGACGCAGCACATCGGTCATCATGCGACTCACTTTCGACGCCACAGTGTCGGCATCGTCGACTAGTGAAATAAAATTCCCCAAACTTTTACTCATCTTTTTCCCGTCCAGTCCCAATACTTTGGGATTGGGAGTCAAGAGCGCATCAAATTCCGGAAAAATGCGCTGTCCAAATGTGGAATTGAATCGACGTATGAGCTCACGACCCATCTCTAGGTGGGGTTTTTGGTCCTCGCCCACTGGCACTTTGGTTCCTTTGTAGATGCAAACATCGACGGTCTGGAGAACCGGGTAGCTCAAAAAACCGAGACTGCCCGTAAGCTTATCTCCGAGGGCCGCGCGCTGTTCCTTATAGGTAGGGTTTCGCTCCAACCAGCCCAGTGAGGTCAAGTTTGCGAAAATAACAAACAGCTCCGAATGCTCCGGAATGGCCGACTGAACAAACAGTGTCACTCGGTCGGGGTCGATGCCAACCGACAACCAATCCAACACCATCTCGCGTGAGTATTTTGCAAGATCCAGGCGGGAAAGATCCCCCGACGTCATGGCATGGAGATCAGCCACCATGAAAAAACATTCATGCAATTTCTGCAGTTCAATCCAGTTGGCGAGCGCGCCCCAGTAGTGGCCAAGGTGCAACGGCCCAGTGGGACGCATGCCACTCACCACTCGGTGCGATTTAGTTTCCGCCACGGCTAGGCCATACCCCGCAGTGCACGAATACGAACGTCCAGATCGGGGTGAGTCGCAAAAAGCTGCATCAGACTCGAAGGCCGCCTACCGCTAATTTTGAGCGAGGCCATTGCCGGGTGCCCCTGGTCAACCATGTCTCTCGTTTGCTTTAGCGCCTCGAGCGCGTGGATCATCTTTTCTTTTCCGGCAACTGTCGCCCCACCTCTATCGGCGCGAAACTCGCGAATGCGCGAAAAATAGGCCACCACGACCGCGCCCAAAATACTAAAAAGTATTTCGAAAACAAAAACCGAAATTATGTGAATCATGGGAGACGGCCGTTCATCGCGATCGCTACGACTCGCAAACGCCTGCGCAACACCCCAGGCCGCGATTCTCGCAAAGAACATGACGAAGGTGTTTACGACCCCCTGAATGAGCGTCATCGTGACCATATCACCGTTAGCGATGTGCGCCACCTCATGCCCTAAAACCCCTTCGACCGCCTGGGTGTCCATTCGCTCCAGTAACCCGCTGGACACAGCAACCAGCGATCGCGATTTCGAAGGGCCCGTCGCAAAAGCGTTCACCTCGGGACTTTGGTAAATTCCCACCTGAGGCATTGTACCGAGGCCCGCCCGTTGTGCCAGACGGTAGACCAGGCTCACCAGATCTCGCTCGGCACCGCTTCCCGCCCGCGTCGGATCGATAACCTTCACACCCATCATCATCTTCGCCATGAAACGCGAAAGCATGAGTGATACGAACGCACCCACAAAGCCGACTACCGCGCAAAACGCGAGGAGCGAGGAGTAATCGATTCCACTCGACTCCAGGTACGGGCGAATACCAAGAATATTGAGCGTGAGCGAGATGGTGACAATCACCAGGATATTGACTGCAATAAATAAAAAGATGCGCTTGAACCAGGCCATATTCGATCCTTTCGAACGTGTGTCGAGCTGTTTCACCAGCTGTTTCAAGATAGTATAGTCACGGATTACAGGGCGGCAAGTCTAGGCCTGCGGCGAGATCAAGGACTCGGCGAGGTTTTGAAAAATAAAGAGAGGGTGGCTCTCCGGGCGAAGTAAAAGCCACCCCCTCCCATTCGTTGTCGGCACCACCGCTATAGTGATGCGGCAAGCGAAATCTGAGCAACTCCCTGCTCGAAACCATCGTTTAAAGTCGTACTCCCCAAATCGCCGGCGATAAGGTTTTCGCTGTAGTAGGAGAGCCCCACCGAAAGCTTATCGGAAACGGCATAGGTCAATTCGGGATTGACCCATAGGAAATATCCCATTGCGTTATCGTTCTTGGCGCCTACCAAAAACGGGCGATAACGGGTGGCGTGAAACATCACAGGGATCGACAACGACAATTTTTCGGTCAACTGAACGTCCCCGATGAGATACACCCGATTTTCGACGATAGGATTTGCGCTAGCCGTGCCGCCGGTCACAGCGCCGGGCTGGGAATATAAATGAAGAATGGGCACCTCGACGGCGGACAAGGTCACCATTGAGCCGAGCTTCTGTTTCAGCGTAAAATAATTCCTCACAGCGGTCACCTGACCACTGGCTCGCGCCGCTTCTCTGACGGGCAAGTAGACTCGCGGAGAGTAGCTTAAACTTACTTTGGAATCGTCGGATTTCCATAAGGGTCCAAATCCTGCCTTGAGATACGCATCGACAGCCGAGGGTGCTAGCCCGCCCGGCTCTTCCACTACCGGTTGGAAGAGATTCGCGTTGAAATTATGAACCAGTGACACCTCTAAATCGGTCGTTGTCTTGATTCCAAGTGAAACGTTGTTTTCTGTATGAAATTCCCCAGTTTTGGTTACCCATGACGGCCGAATGTCGAGTCCCCCGGTTACTGCGGCGCCGGCCGCCGTCGATAAAAATGCCGTCACAGCGAAAAAGTGTTGAATGGATCGCATCGTAGGCCCCCTATGTTTAGAATTTAAGAAATGCAACACTCGGTTGTCTGTGCAAGGGATGGGCCAACGCCGGTGACTTCACTTTTGTGCCTACCGGTAACGTGTTGGCGGGGCGAATTGCCGAGTCGGGGCCAAAAGGCTCCCAGGTCCGTTCCACCAATTTCGGTGGGCAGGGTGCGAATTTGCACCAGTAGCAATGAAATGAAGAAAGCTAGAGACTGAGATTGAAACCGAAATCAAAGGACCAGCCGCGAATCGGCTGGTGAGTGCTCAGGGTATTTTGATAGGACATACCAAAACTAAAACCCACCAACGTATCCCCGTCTCCACGGTCCAGATTGATAAAGCTCACCCCAAACCCGGTTGAGATGAACGGCAGAATAAACACCCCAGTTACATTTTCAAGGTTACTGCGTTGATGCATGAGGTGGGTCCCAGCCGCTAATGCGAAATACGGCCGCAAAAAGGGCAGTTCCTGGCTCGCGTACTCAGTCACTAAACTCGCCGATAGCGGTATCCAGTGAAGACGAACGCTATCGCTATCGGCCCAGCCGGACTCCGTGAAAAGTACCCGGTGGAGCCCCTGCCGAAAGGTATAACCCAGTCGACCCGCTCCATAAAAATTGAGATTACCGACGGTGGTAAGCCAATACTTCATTCCCAGGTGAAAAAATGGCTGTCCCAGATTCTCACCCGCATAATAGACCTCGATATTTTCTGTGGAGAGAGTCAGTTCAGTCGGAGTCATGAGCGAAATCTGTGGCTCCAGCTGATTACGAAGCTGGATAGGCGCGGAAGCCTCGACCCACGCGTCCGTCATAATGCACAGCATAATTATAAATCTGAATTTCACTATTATTAGAATAACTTAGGTGCCCATCTACTTTCCAGCTGAAAAGGTAGCGGGTATCTATTGTAATTACCCGCTACCTTTTCAGCTGGAAAGTAGATGGGCACCTGTTATTTTGTCTTTTATGACGCAATCACCCATCAGATCGTTGATTTTCGGGGGATTGATTCCGGTCATCGCGTTTACCGTTGTCGAAGAGCGCTGGGGTACGCTTTGGGGATTGGTGCTGGGAATGGCGATAGGCGTCATTGAAATCGTTTTTGAGTGGGTAACGCAGAGGCGCGTCAGTGGCATCACATGGATCGGAAACGGAATGCTTCTCGGGCTAGGGGGAATCTCACTCCTGACGAATGAAGGCATCTGGTTCAAACTCCAGCCCGCTATTATTGAGGCGGCGGTGGCAATGGGGCTCTTGATCTCATGGTTTATCGGCCGCCCCCTAATGGTTGTGCTGGCGAAAAAACAGGGAGCGCTCGATCAGTTGAATCCGAAAATCGCGGGCATCATGGAACAAAATTTTTCAGCGCTTACCCTGCGTATCGGGATTTTTTTTGCTGTGAACGCGGCGGTCGCGACCCACGCCGCATTTTTTTGGTCCACCCGCGCCTGGGCATTCCTGAAGGGAATAGGATTTACTGTGGCGCTTCTCATCTATATGGGCGGTGAAATTTGGCTCCTGCGCCGACGTCTCCCGAAGCAAGCAAGTGCTTCAGGTAAAGATTGAGAGCTGGTTTTCGGAGTTTCGCTTGGGTTGCACTAGGCCCAGGTGTCGATAAGCAAGATCGGTAGCCACTCGGCCTCGAGGGGTTCGGTTGAGGTACCCGCATTGAATGAGGAATGGTTCGTAAACATCCTCGAGCGTTTCGCGCTCTTCGCTAATCGCCGTCGACAGAGTCTCGATGCCGACCGGACCACCACCGAATTTTTCGATGATTGTCCTCAGGAGGAGGCGATCCATGGGATCGAGTCCCTGCCCATCGACCTCGAGCATGTCGAGCGCCTGCTGCGCCACGACCGCCGTAATCACTCCGTCAGCACGCACCTCGGCAAAATCCCTCACGCGCCGGAGAAGGCGGTTCGCAATCCGAGGTGTGCCGCGCGCCCTTCGACTGATTTCAAACGCCCCCCCGGTTTCAATTCGGCAGTTTAAGATTCCAGCCGACCGCAACACAATCGTCTGGAGATCCGCTGCCGCGTAATAGTCTAATCTGAGCGACATTCCGAATCGGCCCATCAGCGGCGAGGTCAGCTGTCCGGCGCGCGTCGTCGCGCCAATGAGCGTAAAAGGCGGAAGGTTTAATTTCACCACCCGTGAGGCCGGCCCATCGCCCACGACGATGTCGAGCTGAAAATCCTCCAGGGCCGGGTAGAGTGACTCCTCCACCAACCGGTTAAGCCGGTGAATTTCATCGACAAAAAAAATATCGCGCGGATTCAAATTGGTCAGAATCGCCGCCAGTTGCCCCGGTTTATCGAGCGCCGGACCTGAGGTCGCGACCAGGGAAACGCCTAGCTCTTTAGCAATCACATGGGCGAGAGACGTCTTTCCCAGCCCCGGCGGCCCGTGAAAAAGTGTGTGGTCCAGCGACTCCGCCCGGAGTCTCGCCGCCTCGATAAAGATCTTGAGCTTCGTTTTGAGATCGGGCTGCCCGATAAATTCGTTCAGCGCTCTGGGACGCAGCGAAAGATCCGGCAAGTCCCCCTTGGCTTCATGCTTATCCAGAATATCGCTCATGCGTTTCGCCGGTGAGTGTGGATTTCCTTAAGCGTGCGCTTGAGGGCCGTTTCGAATTCCATTTCCGAAAAATCCACCCCGGTAAAAAGGGCATCCAGCACTCCTTTGACCGAATGTTGGGGATATCCAAGATTGAGAAGTGCCGAGCTCAAATCGTCACGCAATTTGTTCCCCGAGGCTAAGGCATTAGCTCTTGCGAGGGGCTGTTTCAGGTGTGCCAAGAAGCTGAGCTTTTCAACCTTTCCAGAGAGTTCCAGAATAATTCGCTCAGCCAGTTTTTTTCCCACTCCAGGAGCTTTAGAAATATCGAGCGGTTTCTTTTCCAGGATGAGTTGAACGAGTCGCGCTACCCCGTGCTGCCCGATGAGTGCCAAAGCCGTTTTGGGTCCCAGGCCTGAAACTCCGAGGAGTACCCGAAAGAACTGGCGTTCGGCATCGGTGCTAAACCCGTAGAGCGCAAGCACATCCTCGCGCACATGCGTGTGAAGCCAAAACTCCCTGTTCTCGCCGATTGAAATGCCCTCACCCAACGATTGGGGAACGGTAACTTCGTAACCCAACCGGTGTGCCAGCACCACGCATTGGTTCCCCTCTTCCGTACGGGCGATAACCTTACCTTTGATAAACCCTAGCACGTTTTTCTTCCCACCCATTTCACCTGGCTCGCGTGACAAATCGCGATTGCCAGCGCGTCGGTTGCATCAAAGCCCAAGTCGAGTTTTCTACCCAGACTTGCCTCGACCATTTTTCGAACCTGATCCTTATCCGAACGACCATGCCCTGTCACAACACTTTTAACGTGAGCCGGCGCGTACTCAAAAACCGGAAGGTCCCTAGACAAACATGCGGCGATCGCGACGCCGCGCGCCGTTCCCAGCTGAAACGCCGAATGTGCGTTCTTACCGAAAAAGGTGCTCTCAACTGCAATCGCCTGCGGCTTAAGATCCTGGAGAATCTGGTCCAGGCGGCGAAACAGATAGGTGAGGCGATCAAAAAAGGGATCCGACGCAACCGAGGACAGCGTTTCGGCATGTATCAACTCAAATCGATTTCCCAAACGCCTGATACAGCCGACTCCGAGTCGCATCGAGCCTGGATCGATTCCGAGAATTTGGATCACATTTTAAAGCTATCGCGAGACTACTTGGACGTCAGCTGGGAAAAGAGTTTTTCGTCCATCGTAAAGTTGGAATGGACCTTTTGCACATCGTCATGATCCTCGAGCTCCTGCAACAGTTGAATGAGCTTTTCTCCGGTCTCTTTGGAGTCGACGGGTACGAGGGTTTTCGCCGAGTAGCCAAGGCCGGCGCTCGCCGGGTGCATCCCCACCTTTTCGAAGGCATCCTTGACGCGGTACACATCAGAAACTGACGTGGTCACCTCGACAGTTTCGTCAGAGACGGTTACGTCATCGGCGGCACTCTCGAGCGCTACCTCGGTCACCTTCTCCTCGGAGTATTTCTCCTTTTCAAAAACCAGCTGGCCGCATTGGGAAAACATCCAGGCCACGCTTCCGCTTTCGGCCATGTTGCCTCCGTTGGATTTAAACACGTTTCTTAAGTCGGAAACGGTTCGGTTCCTATTGTCGGTAGCCGCCTCGACCAAAACCGCCACTCCACCAGGTCCGTAGCCTTCGTAGAGAGCCTCTTCGATGACCTCGCCCTCTAACGTTCCGAGCCCCTTTTTGACCGCGCGCTCGATATTGTCCTTGGGCATACTGGCGGACCTTGCCGCCACCATGGCCGTTCTGAGTCTCGCGTTGCCATCCGGATTACCGCCCCCCTGCCTTGCCGCGACGATGATCTCCTTCGTCAGCTTGGTGAAGAGCTTTCCGCGTTTCGAGTCGGCTGGCCCCTTGATATTTTTAACTTTGCTCCACTTATTATGACCCGACATGATTAAGCCCTTCCTCCAGCACGTTCGACCAATCGTCCTATCAGAAAAAGCACGCTGCCGACACCCAGCATCGTGACCTCTTTGGTCATCGAGTTTTCCCTGAACCCCACAAAGAGCGCCAGCATCACCACCGCCATGGCGGCCGCCTGCAACGATTTGGCGAAGTAAAACACGCATAAATTCTATTCACATCCAGCCTGAAATCAATGAAAATACCGGATCATGGTCACCATCGCACTTCTCTCAGATTTTGGTACGCGCGACACCTACGTCGCCGAAATCAAGGCGGTGCTGATGGCGCCTGAAAAGTTTCAGATTGTGGACCTCACGCACCAGGTTCCAGCGTTCGATGTAGACGCCGGGGCATTTCAGCTTTGGCGAAGTTATCGCCACTTTCCCGCCGGTACGGCCTTTCTTTGTGTGGTGGATCCCGGAGTCGGAACGGATCGTCGGGCCATTTATGTTCGGACCAAGCGGTTTCACTTTGTGGGACCCGATAACGGTCTCATGACCTGGGCCATTCGTGACATTGAGGCTCTCGAGGGGACCGCGAAGTATTTTCAAATTACGACTAGCAACACGCTGCGCCCAACTTTTCACGGCCGGGATCTCTTTGCGCCGTTCTTGCGGGACCAACTCCTGGCCATGAGCTCTGAAAAACGGCCCGCACGCTTGAATGGGCTCTCGCATGGAGTTAGGCGCGTACTCTCAATCTCCGGAGGATCTTTCCCACTCGAAACGCATTCGGGGAAAACACGTTCGGGGACTATCCTCATGATCGATCATTACGGGAATCTCATCACCAACCTCACTGCGACCGACCCGGTTTCCCACGCCGAACTCGGAAAGCGCCAAATACGGCCCGCCGCCAATTATAGTTCTATCTCGCCCGGAGAGTTTGCGCTCATTCCTGGCAGCCATGGATTGTGGGAAGTCGCGACACGAGAATCCTCGGCGGCAGAGCGGCTGGGGGCAAAAAAGGGCGATCCGGTGAAGATCTTTAGGCTATAATATTTCGCATGCGTTACGCTGCAATCTTCATTCTCGCACTAACTCTCCATGGCGAGATCCAGGCCGCCAAGCGCGACTTCAAGGGACTATTTGGTTCATATCGACGGGAAAAATTTATCGAGAACGAAGCCCGGTCGTCGGATTTCGGCGTGGACATCATGCTGTCGACCCTGCTGCCGATAAGCACGATCGTCAGCAGCCAGGAATCCAGCACTGGGTCTTTTCAACCGCTCTATTACTCCGCGTTTTTCAATGGTGAGTTCTCGTTTCATTTCAGTCTCAACTACCATTTTGAAACGTTCCTGAGCGTCGGCTACTACAGTTACGAAACGCGCAAAGAGAATGCGACGCCAGAATTGGGAAGCAAAACCAAGCGCGCCATCTTCCATGTATTCGAGCTCACCGCAGCGCCGGTGATCTTGGGCCTTCGCTACCGGCTCAGTACCGATGATCTGGTGCCGTATCTGGGCGCGGGGATCGGCATGACCAACGTTCGCCAAAAGGCCTACTACGACTACAACACGACCTCGTCCGACGAGCGCAACTTCAACGCCATCACGGGTGAACTGATTCTCGGTTTTGAATTCTACTTTGCCGCGCGCGCCGGCATTCGGCTGGAACTGGCCGGGTACCTGCTCAACTTTCCGGGCGACACCTACAGCCCCGGCGGCACGCCCGAGATCAACCCCAACTTCCAGTACTCCGCGAGCCCGATCCTCGTTCGTTACGCCAGCGGACTGTTCTGGCTGTTTTAGGCCACAGCTTGACCCCGCCTTCGGCCTATTGCCAGATCACCCCTTAATCAGCATGCTCCCATAATGTCGTCAGCGGCGCCAACGGGAGTTTTGCTTATTAATATTGGAACTCCCGACATCCCCACCCCCGGCGCCGTAAAAAAATATCTCAGGGAGTTTCTCCTGGATCCTTTCGTCATCGATCTACCGGCAGTTTTACGTTACCCGCTCGTGAATTGGTTCATTCTGCCCAAACGCTGTCCGGCGTCGGCGGCCCTCTACCAGCTCATCTGGTCCGATAAGGGTTCTCCTCTTTTGCACCACTCGGTTCGTCTGGCCGAAGCGGTCCAGAGTCGGTTGGGAGACGAGTTTTGCGCACGGGCGGCAATGCGGTATGGAAACCCATCGATCTCCACAATCATAAATGACCTCAAGTCCCTCGGTGTAAATCGTATCATCGCCTTTCCGCTGTACCCTCAATATTCCACCGCTGCCACTGAATCGGCCATCCACGAAGTCAGGCGAGTGGCTCGAGCCACTACCGTGGAGGTTGTCCCCCCTTTCTACCGGCATTCTCAATTTTTGGATTCTTTCGCCGAGCGAACACGGCGAGACCTCGATGGATTTCAATATGACAAGATTTTATTCTCATTCCATGGATTGCCTAAACGCCACGTCACGCGCCTTCACACCCACTGCGATAGCTCCGCTCACTGCTGCGATACCATCAGCGCCCAAAATGCGAACTGCTACCGGGCACAATGCGTTTACACCGCTCGTCAAATCGCCCTGCGACTGAATCTCGCGGCCCACAAATTCGAGATCGCTTTTCAATCGCGCTTAAACGATCGCTGGATCGTTCCCTTTTCAGACAAGCGCTATCAGGAGCTTCCCCACGAGGGTGTACACAACCTGGCGGTCGTCTGCCCCTCATTCGTCAGTGATTGCCTGGAAACTCTGGAGGAGGTGCAGATTCGCGGGCAGCGCACCTTCCAAAACTCCGGCGGAAAGAATCTGAAATTGGTCCGAAGCCTAAACACCGAACCGTACTGGGTCGATGCGGTTGTCGGACTAGTGGCCGGTCTTGCGACGGCTGGGGTAGCCGGGGCGGCGGGTGGCAACTTTGCGTCGGACCGACTGTTAATGGACTGATTGTTATCTAAATTATTTCCCTACCGAAGGTTTTCCTCGGCATAAAGCGAAATCTCAATCAGGCGTTCCAAAAGCTCGGAAGGCGAGAGTCCTGGAAAATTACTCAGGATGAGTTCCTTGGAATAGAGGCGGCAAAGGTATCTCACTTTCAGCGTTTGGTTTCGCGCCGCGAATAGAAAATCCTTGTGACCCGAGTTTACGATGACGAGATTGCGCTCGCTATCGAACATTGCTCTCCAGCGTTCGCCGGGCGAGTTTTGCAAAGTGTAAGCGGGCAATCCCTTGCCCTGAGCATCCCGTGTTTTGGAAGAATTTTCCAGCAGGCTACCGGCGACCGTAATAATAGACTGCGCGCTCACCGAGATCTCGCGCTGGGTGGCCACTACCTCTATTTTAACCAGCCCGGGTTCGGCCAGCGCCTGGAAACTGACAAACTCCCCGGTATCTGGTGAAAGTACCCCTCGCCCCTCACATACCCGCCACTTGAGATCGATTCCACTATCGATTCGCGTGCGTTTACGGTCGAACGCCTTGGCGATAAAATCTCGCGCCGTGTTCACTAATACGATGCTAGAAACAGGAGATATCACCACCTTGAAAAGGGGGCCGGGAAACTCAAAAAATTGTTTCTGAGGATTTGTCCCCTCTGAATCTTCGATTTCCGGATCGACAAAAACTCCATTCGAAAGGGGTTCGCCCGAAGGCGTTTCGCCGACTGCCGCAGTCGCAACCGCCGCCGTAGACCGAGAAGGTTTCTTATGTACGTCAAACCAATCATATTCCTCGGGCGGCAGCGCGAGTAACGCCTCTTTAAACGCCCGGTGCAGGGTGGACAGCGTCGCTTTGCTCGCCCTCTCCTCGGCGGCCCGTTTCTGCTCCTCGATAATGACCGAGAGCTGCGGCCCCAGAAGATCGAGTGCCCGAGAGACGGTCGCAAACTGCTCGTCACGAACGATGCCCAGTCGCGTTCCGGGGGTGAGCGTCAGCGACGGAAAATCGATGAACCCTTGAAAATGGCCGGAATTCCACGGAGCCGATGAAAACTCCTCGAGATCCGCGATGCTCGGAAAAACGCGCGTCCCCAATCGATAAAGCGCTATGTGGTTTGTGGGGGCGGGGTCGGAAAGGTACAATTCAAACTTCACATCACCCAGGCTCGCCCCCAGCATATCTCCCGGTTCCGGCAACTTAATTTCGAAAAGCCGCCTGCCGCTAAAGCGCTGGGGCTCGACAATAAGCTCCGACCGCGAATTTCTATCGATGATTTTGATGACGACATTCGAATCGATGATTCGATTGCGCAGCTCCGAGGACAGATACCATTGGAGTTTTTCCCCGGAAAGTCCTCGGACCCCGCTCAAAATCGGGCGGATCATTAGATCGGTTCCCTGCTGAGCCAGAAGTGATTTGCGCTCGGTAATCGTGTACGAAGGATCGCCTTTTTTCATCCGCATTTGATACATGCGGCCGTCAATTGATGTCGATCTGAGAGTGAGCTCCTCGCCCACCGTCCAAAAACTCAAAAGCCCGATTCCAAACTCTCCTTGCACCCCTTTGGAGCCAGCCTGCCTCATCTGCCGCTTCAGTGAATCACAGATGTGAGTAGCGACGTATTTGAAATTGGGAGCCCCGTCGTCATCCTTGGGAATTCCAGTGCCGTCATCCACGATTCGAAGAAAGTGCTTTCCCGCCTCCTTTCCACGTACGATCGTGATGAGCTTGGCCTTGGCATCGATGCTGTTCTCCACGAATTCAGCTATCGCTTTGAGCGGGTTGGATTGTGAAAGCGCGATGATGTGAATCGCATTCCAGTGATCGCCGATGCGCAGATTTCCCTTTTTTCTGCCGCTCCCGCCGGCACTGCGGTTTTCCCGTTCTACTACGATTTCGTCCATACTACCTCGGCTATCCGGCCGCATGCGGTCTTTGAGCCTACCGGCAGCCCCTGTGCCCTAATACTACCAACCGAGCACATAGGCAAAAATGAGAGGTGCCACAATCGTCGCATCCGATTCGATGACAAACTTCGGCGTATCGGCGTTGAGTTTGCCCCAGGTGATCTTTTCATTGGGTACGGCGCCGGAATAAGACCCGTAACTCGTCGTCGAGTCGCTGATTTGGCAGAAGTATTTCCATACTGGAACGTCTTTCTTAAGATCCTGATTGAGCATCGGGACTACGCAAATCGGAAAATCCCCGGCTATACCGCCGCCAATCTGAAAGAAACCGATACCCTTGCCCCGGCACGACTCCTGGTACCAGGTCGTCAGCGAAACCATATAATCGATTCCGTTCTTCATGGTTGCCGTGCGCATTTTGTTCTGCATGCACCGGGCGGCGAAAATATTTCCGAGCGTGGAATCCTCCCAACCAGGAACGAAAATAGGCAGGTTTTTCTCCGCCGCGGCAACTAGCCAGCTATTGGCTGCGGGAATCTGGTACGACGCCTCGAGCTTCTTTCCGCGAATCACCCGGTAAAGATACTCATGAGGAAAGTTGGCTTCATTGCGATCGTTGGAGGTCGCCCATTCATCGAGCACCAAGCGCTCAATCCGGCGAATGGCCTCTTCTTCGGGGATGCAGGTGTCGGTCACTCGATTTAAATGCTGCGAAAGAAGTTTCACCTCATCGGCCGGAGTGAGGTCGCGATAGTTCGGGATGCGCTTATAATGCTCGTGGGCCACGAGATTGAAGAGGTCCTCTTCTAAATTAGCTCCGGTGCAACAGATTGCGTGCACCTTATCGGCGCGAATCATCTCGGCCAGCGAAATACCCAGTTCAGCCGTGCTCATAGCGCCAGCCATGGACAAAAACATCTTCCCGCCGCCATCAACGTGCGCTTTGTAAGCGCGTGATGCATCGACCATCGCGGCCGCGTTGAAATGTCGAAAATGGTGTTCAATAAATTCCGTGATCGGTTTTTTTGTCATTGCTTTACCTCGGCGCATACTAATTGGGACAGATTTTTGGATTTTTATCCCTGACGCACCTCTTTTCAAGGTTTATTTCGCCAGACTGGGCCCGCACACTCGCGAACGACGAGTTCTGACGCAACATGGTTAACAATACAGAGTGGCCTTGATACTCTCTACATATAAAGGAGACTAACCATGATTCGTTCTTTGTCGCTACTGGCCTCACTGGCGTTCCTTCTTTCCGGATGTGCCAATCCCGAAATGGTAAAACAGGCCCTGGCCGATCACCCGGAATGGGTGATGGACGCGATCGCAAAGAATCCTGAAAAGTTTTTGGAGGTTGCCAATCAGGCGGGCCAGAAGGCTCGCCAATTAGCCCAAGCCAAGGCAGAGACCGATGACAAAACCCGCAAAGAAACGGAATTCAAGAACCCCAAACAACCTGAAATCGGCACCGACCGCGCGGTGCGTGGCCTAGCGTCGGCCCCCATCACCATCGTCGAGTATTCGGACTTTCAGTGCCCCTACTGCCAACGGGGATTTAATTCGGTCGAGGAGGTTAGAAAAAAATACGGCGCAAAGGTGCGCTTTATTTTCAAGCACCTGCCGCTGGACTTTCACCCGATGGCGCTCCCGGCGGCCAAGCGCTTTGAGGCTATCGCCATCATCGACAAAGAGAAGGCCTATCAATTTCACGATGCCCTGTTTAAGGAGCAAAATCGATTGGGCGGAGAAAAAGAGGCGTTTTTGGATGCGATCACCAAACGCCTCGGACTCGTACTCTCGCAGGTAAAAAAACACGAAGCCTCTCCGGCCGTGATGAAGCGCATTGAGGCCGACAAGGCCGAGGCCGCAAAATTCGGTCTATCCGGTACACCCGCTTTCATCGTGGGCGGAGTCACCTTGGCGGGAGCCTACCCGGCCGAGGCCTTTATCGAAATAATCGAGCGACGACTGGCGGAAGCAAAGCCGATGGGGTGAGTCCCGTTCTATTGCTACTTTGCGCTTACTTTCCGATTACCCGAGGACGCGAGTGTCATTTGGCGCGCGGCCTGTAGGCGTTTGGTCAGGTCCCACGTGAAAATCAAGAGAGCCAGCCAGGTAAATCCAAACGCGACCTGGTGCCCGGTTGAAAATTTCTCCTGGTAGACGATCACGGCGAGAAAGAACTGAAAGGCCGGCGATAGGTATTGCAGAAATCCATTGGTGGAATAAGGAATGGCCTTAACCACACGGGCATACCCGATCATTGGGAGTATTGTGAGCGGCCCGCTCAGAAGAAGCAGAAACCAGGTGTGAAAATCATAATGGGCTCCGGTGCGAAAAAGATAGATGGCGGCCGGCACGCCCAGAATCGCGTTTTCAATTCCCACGCCGATGGCGCCACTGGCCTGTACTTTGGTTTTAAGATATCCATAAACCGCAAAAGATGACGACAATATCAGGGCGAGCCACGGTGGCTGTCTGAGCCAAACCAGCAGAAATAGAATTCCGGATCCGGCGGTGACTAGCGACCAAGTCTGGGCGCGGTTTAATCGCTCACCCAAAAGAACTACCCCTACCAAAACCACCATGAGCGGCGTTAAAAAATAGGCAAGACTGCTCTCGAGCACGCGCCCAGTAATCACGGCGAGAACGAAGTTGTACCAGTTCCACCCGATGAGTAGGGCAGCCATAACAATCATTCCCGTCGATCGCCAGTCGGTCAGAAAAAGTTTTTGTAACTCATCGCGGCACGACGACCCCAAAAACATCGGGAAAACGAAGAAAAATCCCCACAGAATTCGATTCGCCAATAGCTCGAGCGGTGGCACATGCTTGAGGAGCTTCCAATAGATGGGAGTGAGGCCCCAGAAAATGTAGATGCTACCTGCCAGAAAAATCGCCGAACGTTTTTTCATAAGGCCTATGTCATTCCTCGGTTTATTGCCACAGACCGCGTCAACCCACGGCGAAGATTATTCATTATTATACCGTCTTTCCGGATTTCTTTCGCGGCGGGCCTGAATGCGTTT
>CAZRVZ010000152.1:0-3168 GCA_964603655.1 uncultured Pseudobdellovibrionaceae bacterium
GATAGCGCTATTGGGGCCGGGCATCGGGTATCGAATCGAGGACCAAACGTTTTGGGTCCCGGATGAGCAATCCCTGCTCTTTTCCTCTGGTCAGCGCCCTCCCGCGACTTCTCATAAATCTCCCAATGTATTGGATCGGAATTACGTTCATGGCCCGCGGCTTTATGTCTTTCTCAATTACTCCAAGTGCCTGGCGAAGTAGCGCGGGAGGGGTGGGAATCGAACCCACCAACCGCTCTTTGAGAACGGTCCACCGGGGTTGAAGCCCGGGAGGTCCACCAGAGGCCTATCCTCTCCCGTGGGAAACACTTAGTTCTCCATGAGTCCGTTTTGCCTGGCAACGATTTGATGACTAGAATTGTATCCATGATTGGCGATTGGTTGACCGAAATCCCGATAATGCCTGATTTCGCCCCGGGTATTCGGCGAGCGCCCCGACGGCTGGCCGAGCTTTCGCCAGACGATGAGTTTCTCGCGGTGGAGAACGCGCTTAGGTACATCCCCACCCCATTTCATCCCCAATTGGCGCCCGAGTTTTTGCGTGAGCTTCGAACGGTCGGTCGGGTTTATGGCTATCGATTCCGACCGCCGGGTCGGATTCAGGCTAAGCCCGTGGACGCCTATCAGGGAAGCTGCATTGAGGGACGCGCGTTTCAGCTCATGCTGGATAACAACCTTGATTTCGAGATAGCGCTCTATCCCTATGAGCTCGTTACCTATGGGGAAACAGGGCAGGTGTGCCAGAACTGGATGCAGTACCAGCTGATTCGTCGGTATCTGGAGGCACTTGGCGCCGATGAAACGCTGGTCGTGCAGTCGGGCCATCCACTAGGACTGTTTAAGTCGCACGCGTTGTCCCCGCGGGTAATCATTACCAATGGCTTGATGGTCGGCCTCTATGACAACCCGAAAGACTGGGCTCGCGCGGCGGCCCTCGGTGTGACCAATTATGGTCAGATGACCGCCGGCGGGTGGATGTACATCGGACCGCAGGGAATAGTGCACGGGACTTTCAATACTCTGCTGATCGCTGGCAGAAAGAAATTGGGAACTGCCGACACACTCAAGGGAAAACTCTTTGTGTCATCGGGACTGGGGGGCATGAGCGGGGCTCAGGGAAAGGCAATTCGAATCGCGGGTGGCGTGGGCATTATTGCCGAGGTCGATGAAAGTCGTGCTCATCTGCGCCTAGAACAGGGCTGGGTCGACGAGGTTGAGACCGATATTGCGGCTACTTTTCAAAAGGCACAGGCATTTCAGCGCCAGGGGCGTGCGCATGCGATCGCCTTTCTCGGTAATGTTGTCGAAATCCTGGAGGCGGCGGCTTCCCAAAATATTTTAATCGATCTCCTAACCGATCAGACGAGTTGTCATGCCGTCTACGAAGGCGGTTATACGCCCGTCGGTATGACCTTTTCCGAGCGTACGAAATTGCTCGCCGATCACCCGCAGGAATTTCGCCTCAGAGTGAATGAGTCACTGAAGCGGCATTTTTCTGCCATCGAGCGGTTGTCCAAACAGGGCGCCTATTTTTTTGATTATGGAAACGCTTTTCTGAAGGCGGTGCTTGATGCCGGCATTACTCGGGTGAGTCGAAACGGTCGCGATGATCGATCGGGATTTGTCTTTCCGAGCTATATCGAAGATCTCATGGGGCCAGAGCTTTTCGATTTTGGTTACGGCCCCTTTCGCTGGGTGTGCCTATCGGGCAACCCGCTCGATCTCAAAACGACCGATTTGGTTGCGGCTGAAGTCATTGAAAAAATAAGGCCCCAGTTGCGCGTCCAGGATGTCGATAATCTGAAATGGGTGCGCGAGGCCGGTGCCAATGGATTGGTCGTAGGGAGTCAGGCCAGGATTCTTTACCAGGACGCAGAGGGAAGGACTGAAATTGCCTTAAGGTTTAATCAACTGGTGCGCGAAAAACGGACAGGTCCGATTCTACTCGGTCGCGACCACCACGATACTGGCTCAGCGGATTCTCCATTTCGAGAGACGTCCAATATTCGCGACGGTTCCAATATCTGTGCGGACATGGCGGTACACTCCTTTGCCGGAAATGCCGCGCGCGGGATGAGTCTCGTCGCCCTTCACAACGGCGGTGGCACGGGAATCGGGCGCGCGATCAATGGGGGGTTCGCTCTGGTGCTGGATGGGTCTCGCCGCATCGATTCGGTTATTCGCGCGGCGATTTCCTGGGACGTGATGGGGGGAGTATCCCGTCGGGCATGGGCCAGAAACCCCAATGCGATCGCAACTGTGCGTGACTCGGGCGTCCAAGTGACGCTGCCACATTGTGTGAATAGAAAATGGTTTGAAAAGTGGCGTCTAGAACTCGACGCCGAAGGACAGCGCAATTAGCGGCATGAGGCCGCTGAAATCAAAAACTGCTGGATCGGATCCGACGTAATTAAATCCTCCGGCAGCCCCAATATTAAAGCGGCCCCGATTGACCAGCCCCTTCCAACCAAAGGTGGTAAAAAAGGTGATGGGCGTTTCATTGGCGGTTTGTTTGAGAGTCTGGTTTTCACGCGTAAGCGAGTACTTCCCCACTCCCATTTCGAAATTGTACCCGGTGAATCGCTCCACCAGATAAAAATTGGCCGTCAACACGGCGCCGATTGAGGTAATCGATGACTCACCTGAGCTCGTGGAGGCGTACGGAACCGTAAGTCCCATCGAAAATCTTCGGCCCAGTCCTACCTGAAATTGTCCCTGAAAAATCAGATAAGAAAATCCGGTACCCATACCTATGGTTGTCAGCGCATTCGTAGTTCGCCGTCCCGTCACGAGCTGACCCGACTGTCCGGTCGGTCCCGTAGATGCGAGGGATCTTTTTGATTTCGAATAGAGTACCTTAAGCTCTTCCCCCGGCTTGTACTGTGCGTTTGCGCGACTCAGTCGAATGGTTGTAGAGGTGGGGTCAAACTGAGCCACCCTGCCACAGACGATATTATTTCTCTGGGCTCGTGAGAGGCAGACGAGGTCGTTAATAGCCCACGGTGAATCTACGGGGGCGGAATAGGTCAACTTGACGAGGGCCGTATCCCCTTTTTCCGCTCTGACACTGGCCACCGTTGCGGCCATCAACGGCTGCGCTAATAGCACGCAAAGAAGGGACAGGGCTATATGACGTCTCATCAAGATACGTATCGGCCGCCGGCCCAA
>CAZRVZ010000153.1:0-21031 GCA_964603655.1 uncultured Pseudobdellovibrionaceae bacterium
ATCAGCAAACCAATCATTATTTCGAGCATTTTATTCGCTACTCCTTTCGGGGCAGATGATAATGGCAAAAGTAAACATCGCTATGATGATAGCGATGGAAGCAATTTTAATTTCTACCGTCAATTGGAAGAATAATCCTCCCGCAAGAGCGGCGCCGGTGGCAATCTGGACAATGTTCGTAAGCGTTTTTGCAATTAAATCTCTCCTGCCTTTCGTGAAATATTTATTCATCGGTGTTTCTCTTTTGATTGCAGTTACTCGCCATGGGCATACCGTTCTTTTTATGAGAGATGGTCAATATATAGCATACGGAGAAGTGATTGTAAAGAACGATTCCAAGCCGGTATCTATGTCTCAACCCCTCCACAGCATCTCGCCGCTCCTCGCCCTCGCGGCGGTGGTAGCCATCTTCGCGGTGGTTGCGTGTTTCGCCGCGATTGCGGTTTCGAAGATGAAAAAGTCCGGTATTGGTACTTCTATCACGGCGCGCGCGGGTCCAGCTATGGGTATTCTTCGCATCTTGCTGCATCTGCTACCGCTGGTGATCGTTGTGCTTTACTATCCGTTTATCCTGCCGAAACTTGTGGCCATGGGTCTTATCAAAGGCACTTTGGTCAGCAAAGGTATCATTACCACCGTCGCAATGTTCGCCCAAAATGGTTTTGTTGCCAAGCTCTTACCGGAATTCCTTTTGAACAGCCTGATTCCATTTATTCTCACGCTCATTGGTCTTGCCTTGATTTCCTATGATTGGCAAGCGATCAAAGAAGGTAAATTGCCGCAAAGCTTAGGGATTGGCTTGGGTGTCCGCAAGCTCAGTCTCGCCGAGACCTTAGGCATCAAAGAATTTGCTCGCATGACCCATAAGCCCGAGCATCCTGGCTTGCTTGATGCCGTTACCTCGATCATGCGTAAACCTGCCGCCAGCGTTTTCTTTATCTCATTAGGTATTTTGATTGCCGCGACGACCAAGGACGCCACGTTCATGGCGATTATCCGAGGCGCGCTTCTGGGATACTTCTTACCATACGTTGGCCGAGTCTTGGCTGAGTTCTTCGGCAGCCAGATTGCCGCCAACGTGGCGACCGCTAAAGTGGCAAAAGATTATTTGGCTGGACGCAAGCTGGCAACCCGTATGGGCAATAGAGAAGTTTTGCTGAGCGAATTGATTGCTAAGAAAAAGCAGGAATTAGCCAATCGTTCCAAGGTCATGGGCTTTGCCAAGGTACTTTTGACTTATGCCAGAACCCTGGCTCCGATCATTGTCGGTACCATTCATTTTACCTGGACCCGTGTTCCGATGATGTTCATCTCTTCGAAGTTGAGCGTGGCCTTCCTGGCTCACTTGCCGCAATGGTTGGCGACCATCAATCTGGCCGGTTTCTTGCCCGTGGCCATTCTTAACGAATTGCACGCAGCCGGAGCGGTCACGACCGTCGGCGGATTGATCAGTCTCTTATTCGTGGTGGTGGGCCTCAAGGTTTTTGCGATCAACCAATACGCCCGGATCCTCAAAGGTAGCGCCATCAAAGTCAACAGCAGTGATCGCAAGGTTGTGAAGATCTTCAAACAGTATGTACTGCCGTATATGTTGGTCGTCACGGCGCTGGGTCTCTCGCCGTTATTGATCCCAGTCGGTCTTATTATGGCGGTCATGGATCGTAAATTCATCAAAGCAGCTGAGGTCAAAACTTTTGGCCAATTCGGTCTCTTTATCGGTCAGCAGGTTGCCAAATCGCTCTTAGGTATGTGGCTCATCAACATTGAAATCAACGCGGCCGTTAAAGGCAGCGAAGTTTTGGCTCATTCGACCTGGATCCCACAACCCGCTGGTCAAGCCGTGGCCCAGGTTGTCCATAACCTCGAAGTCGAAGGTTTGAACATCGCCAACAGCGCCGCTCATGTTTTTGAACAGTCTCTGGGTATTCAACCGGCCCAGACGCTCAGCAATTTCGTGGCCGATCGTTTGCATCAAGATCATGTGGAAGTTGAAAAGGTTCATATGTTGCGCGAGATCGCGGAACGCGAATATATCGACAATAGAGAATTATTCGATATTTATCAGCGTGGTGTTGTTATCGAAGGTTTGACCGTTGAGCACTTGCTCGCGGCTCAGGCCAAAAATGGCGATAGAAAATCTAATTTTGTCAAGTTTGTCGAGGTGACTAATAATGTCCGCGCGACATTAACGGATCGCATTCTGCAGGATGTTCATGGTCTGCAGCAGTCTATTAAGAAGGACGAAAAAGAAGAGACGACTTTTGATCGGATCAACAAATACCGATTTGAAGAATTCACTAAGGGTTTTGGTTCTTTTGATCCTTCCGATAAAAACGCCGCTCAGATCATTCGTTCTTCCGGCAGTCTTCAAGAGTTGCATAGGTTGGCTGAATTCCTCAATCCTGCCAGTATATTGTTTGAGGCTTTAAGAATCGATATGGCCAAACAATTGTACGAGCGACAAGGAAAGAAGGGCGAAGCCGCCGCCGATGACAAGCAGTCCGAAGGAAAGACATCTACTCCAGCTGTTATCGTTGAAGAGCTTAAGGCCAAAGACCCGGCCCGTTCCAAGAATGGTGAAGAACTTTCTCAGGAACAGGTGAACGCCGAAATCAGAGCCGCTGAAGTCGCCCATGCCCTCAGTCAATTGCCGGATAGATCCCTTTATCTTATCCGGATCCCGTATTTGTTCATGGCTCATGCCTTTGACTTCGAAGGCAAGATCACCAAAGGGTTGGAAGAATTGAACAAGATCTTGCAGGCGGAAGAAAGAGGCCAGAAGGTTATCCAGATCGGCGATAACTTCACCAAATTAAGCGGCGCGGTTGTTGATACGAACGTCAGTGGCGCTAGTGTTAAGCGATTGTATCTCGACAGAGCTCTGTTGACTAACCCGGCGGAGATGTTCTTGACCATATTGCATGAGACCGGGAAACTTTCAGGGTTAAGCCATAAGGAGAATGTCGCGCTCGAGAGTGCCATGAAGAAAAATGCTGCATTTCAATCCATTGTCGATGTCGTCAATTTGGGTAAGGATATCTTAAAACCGCGGGTCGTTATCCCGATGGGCAAACTTGATACGATCCGTTCGGGCGCTCAAGTCGCGGGAACCCGCTTAGGCAGATTGCCGGTCAAGGTCGTTGGTCTCGAAATGATTGATGAGCCTACTGAATCAGCCGTTGTTGTTAAACGCGCCGATGGCAATTTCTATCGCGTGAGCCGCAAAGAGGTTAGTGAATTTGCCAAGAACTACAGCGCCGATCAAGAGATTTATCAGAACATGTTACCAGCGAATACCCGTAATGGTATTGAAGTGGTCTTGCAGATGACGTACTCAGATCTCTTGGCTGATGATTTAACGCCCGGTCATATGGATAAGCTCATTTTTGACCTTGTCTTTGGTCAACTCAAAGGTCAGTTGCTTAAAGAGCTTAACCTTACCAGTTTGTTATCTTATATTTACATGCCGACGGCCAAAGAGTACACCAATTATTTAAGGCCAGTCGCTGTCGGTGCGCCGGCTGTCTTCGATATCGCCAAGATCCTTGTTGATTTCTTGATTGCCAAGGAACAGGATCCGACGGTCACCCGAAGATATGAACGCAACGGCAAAGAGATGCGTTTCTTCGCTGATGCCGATCTTATGATCAAGGCGTCATTCAAAGGGGTTGTGAAGAGTATCAATAGGGAACGTACTGAAATTCAAATCGAGGGTACAGTTAATGGCAAGACCGTTGTTGAAACCTTCTCCAATATCACTGTGCGTGCGACCGTTGGTCAACAGGTTGAACGAGGTTATGTGATCGGTGAAAAACTCAAAGGTAAGGAAGAGGCGAGAGTCACCTTCACCAAGGCAGGGGAAGAGCAAATCCTTACGGACGCTCCGAAGATTTCACCGGAACAATTAATGACGACCTACAAACAGTTGGCGCATCCCACAGGTTTGAATAACAGCTTTGTGGATGTCAAAGCGGTTCAGGATGATTTTTTGAATAATGCAGCCGTCGGATATGATCAATCCGTTAAAGACCTGGCGCTCTTGTCCATCAATGATGCCAATGCGGGTCAGGCCACTCGTTACATTAACGATCCACGCCCCACGGTGACCGACAAGGATCATCCGGCTACAACGACCAATGATCTGAAGGCGCTCGATGCCAGCGGAAGAGAAGTGAGATTACCCAATGGCAAATTCAATAATATTCGTCTGACCAATATTCCGGAAGATACCACCAAGACCGGCGCTGCGCGCTTCCGCGACTGGAAATTGAACTGGAATGTCACGGTCCATGGCGGTCCGATGTCGTGGCAGGGTATCTCTAATATCCAATTCTATTGGAAGTACAAAAATTCTAATCCAGCCTTGGCGAGAGATTATCTGCGAGCCGCCGATGAGCGGGCCAGCTTCATGATTCCTCTGCAGAACGGTGACGGCGGATTCCGCATGGGTCCGACGGGTCAGGCCGATGATTATACTGGCGATATGCTGGCGTATTGGAGACTCAAATCCACAGAGAACAATTTAAGCGCATTACACTTCTTCGATCTCATGGCGGAGGCGTATAGCACAACCGATCCGGCCAAGTCCGCCGAATATAAACGCAGGGCTGATCTGGCTTATGAATGGGTCAAGACTAAGATGTTTGATCCGGCCGCTAAGGTCTTCTTAAGAGGTTCTGGTGAGTATACAGCATCGGGTATGGGGCCATGGTACGCGGACAGCCTTAAGGATTTCGCTTCTGATGCCATTACCTGGATGCCGTTTGAACGTATCCTGAATGATTCTACCGGATTCTTTGGTGCCACACCACAAGCCCGCTTGGCCTTCGTCGAAGAAATGATCAAAGCCATGCTCGAACGTGGCGGAGTTGTAACCGGAGATATCGTTCACGGCGTATCGTATTCCAAGGAAACCAAACAGAAAGGTGTTATCTCCAAGGAATGGTCAGCCCAATTGGCGTTGTTGTACAACCGCATTTCTGTGGCTTACGCCCAATTGGGTAATACCACTAAGGCTAAAGAATACGAACAACGTTATACAGATTTGACAGCGGAAATTCTTCAACACTTCCATTTAAGAGGTGATGGTTTGGTTTCACCGTATGCCGTCAACCGCCAGGGTGAATTGCAGGTCATCGACACGACCCACGGCTGGTATACAGCTAATGCGGATGCGGCGCTCATCAGCAGTGCCTATACGGTTCTGGCCTTGCAGCGATTTGATCCGTTCGTCTTAGGCGGTGGTCAAAATGTCCGCGCGAGCGTTGTTGCGCCTATGACGACTGGAGAAGTTGAGGAAGAACTCTTCCGCATCCAGGTCACTCGCGATCTTGAAGAACAATTTGGTTCCAATTACATTCCGGATAAATATACGCCGTATCGTCGGTTAACCACATTGCGCACGGCCAGAGAAAATCATCTTTTGGACGCGGCCCAAAGCTGGAGAGAATTGCAAAAGGCTTACATTGAACTGAGCATGACAGACTTGGCCGCCAAAGAAAACGATAAATTCTCTAACTGGAGAGCCAGCGAGGTTTGGGCCAACGATACCCAGATGTGGAGCCTGCATCCGGATAATATTCTTAGATTCACCAGGAACTATGGCGCCGAGAACGCCGGTAATTTCAAGACCAGTGAGCAGAAGGTCGCCCTGGCCTTTGGGTTCCCGTATAGCCCGGCGGGTAGTCTCACGCCGTTCTCGGTAGGTAGATTAGGTAATCAACGTGGCAACATAGGCCTTGTCTTACCCGCTTCTTCCGATAATATTTTCAATAAATTTTTAACGCTCTCAGGCATGAAAGATGTCAAGACCATGCCCGCGGTCAATCTGGGTCTTATGTCCGCTTACATTTTTGATAATGCCCTGGAATTGCCCAGCGCCATCCGTTTGGCGAAATTAGATTCTAAAACATTGGGTGTTAATTACGTCAATGATCGCAGTTGGTCGCGCTTCTTTGTCCGTCGCACGGGTATCTATGTCAATCCGGATCGCATGTATGATCCTAAGACAGGTCTAGCCACTTTCGGTGAGGAAAAGAAAGTGACCGCTTTAAGATTCGGTCCCATCGTTTATACGGAACGCGGTTTGAATAAGATAGCTGGTGGCCTTGGCCATATCCCAATTATTAATAAAGTATTTCGCAAAGGTATGTTCCATAACCCTGACTTGGGAGATTCTCTCTTCCGTGAACTTCCGCTCGTGCCCGGCTTTGGTACGCTTCAGAAAGAACTCAACGACAAAGCCCGCAAAAATGAAGATGTCTTTACGGCTTATTATTATCAGCGTGGCAGCAGAGATATACCGCAGTTCGTCAGTGCCCACGGCGCTTCAGAGGTCGACGAATGGCTGCACTTCTATCGGATTAATCTCCTGACGGATACCAAGGAAGAGCTCTTCCGTACTCGTTTATACATGAAGAAGTATGATCCCAAGACCAAACGATGGGTCTTGATGGTGGAGGAATTCATCAAGAAAGATCCCGACAACAAACGCTTATTCTTACAGCCGGGTGAAATCTCGGTGGTGCCATCCATGGCCAAATTGAATCAGGCCGCTAAACTCTTTGATATTTACACGGGTCGCGCCGGCAGAACCGCAAAAGTTAATACGGTCTCGGGCGAGATCATCGAAGTCCGCAGGGATAATTCACCGTTTGGATTCACTCAGCCTCTGGATCATAAATGGGAGAATATGAACATCCGTTTCGATCTTAAATCCGCGGCTTCCTTCTCACCTAAGACCACGATCGGGGTTGATGCCAAGGGCAAACCGTTACAGGCCCAGATCGTTTATAGTCATCCTTTGACCGTTGAAAGTTTCTATTATCGTGTCCGCAATGTTTTACCCAATGAATTAGGCCGACTCGTAATTCTTAACACAGAAACCGGCGAATCCCGTCACGTACCGGTGACGGATACGAGCACGATCAGGATCGAAACACTCCTTGAAATTCTTAATAGCGGAAATATTCCGGCGGCACTTTCAAACAAGATCACCTTTACGATCAATAAATCAAAGCCGCTGACTGAAATTCCCTACGGCCAGGAAATCCGCGTGCCGATTAATATCCATTTCCAGAGAACCGTCCGGGATGAAAAAGGCGGGGTCAAGACGATTGAAGAAACGGTAGAAACCAAAGAGATCCTTGCACCCAATATGCCGCTCGTGGCTCATCATCCGGAACTCAGAGACAATGAGATTGCCATCTTTGTCAAGCGGCCCGATCGGATCCCTCTGCGGATGGTCATTCAACCCGAAACAGATGAGGTCAGATTCCTCTATACGCAAACAGAAGTTCAGAAAGTCGAAAGAGAATTGAATCCGCTGGAATTTCCAGCGGGACTTAAACCGCAAACAGTGACGTTTAGCACGGACAGAGGGGAGCTTGTCTACGAATGGCTGGTGGGTGCTGAAGAGGGTAAAATCCCGCCGACGACCTTGCGTACGATCGGCAAAGACGCCAGAGGCAACAAGATCAACATCATCGGCCTTCTGGATTATGCTGCCAGTGTTCCAAGTCTGCGGAAGGAAATAGAAGATCGCAACGCGTATCAATTAATTCTTAAAAAAGACGGAAGCAGAGAATTTATTGCCGACGGTATCAAACCTACGCAGAACATTCGTGAGACCCTTACGGCCAGCGCTCTTGCGGATAATACCATGGCAGTGGCTTTGCGCGAGGCCAAGAAAGACATGGATGGTGTCCGGGAAATTCTGGTGTCCAAGAAATTCATGAACGCGGCGGTGGATGAGCTCCTCAAGGTTTACAGTACTAAGAGAGACAGAGTCAAGAAAATGCAAGAAGATTTAGAGCAGCAACGCCAAGTTGTCAATGCCTTAAACGATGTTGTCTATGGTCTTAAGAATATCGGCGTCTCGTTAGGTCAGGAAAGAATGGCCCGCGGCATCATGAGCCTGTTGCGCAATATTCCGGAAGAAGAGAGACTGGATGAGGCCAAGAACGCCTTTGAGCGCTATTTGATCAAATTCGCCAAGGAGCGCGGTTACGATGACACCAGGCAGTTCTTGGAATATGTCAAATCTCTCGAGGGCAAGGACATCTTTGAGAAGTTACGCAAGATCATCGAAGAATCTTTAAGCGGCACCGGCGGCGGTGTTTTTAATTCTGTGACCATCATCGATCTTAACGCCAAGATCAAGAAAGCGCAAGCGGCCATCGATCAACTGAATGGTCTTGGCGGGCTAGGGGCCACCATCAAAGATATTTATTTTCCGACCTTAACTCAAGCGGATATTGATCTTTTGACGGATCCTGTCAAGAAAGCCAAGAAAGAACATGACCTGTTAAGATTAAGAATTCTGGATGAATCCAGATATACGGGATTTGACGCTCTTGTCAGTAAATATAGAGGTGTGTTATCACTTGAAGAATTGACCCAGCTCCTTAAACCCAATGGCGATTTCGGCGGTCGGTTCCAGGATGTTCTTTTCAGTGAGAACGATGTGATTGTGGATGGCGCCAAGGAACCCGGTGTGAGGAATTCTCTCAAATATATGGATGTGGATGACGGCGAGGCCGATCGTATCGCTCAGCTGGGCATCAAAGATAAAAAGGGTAACTTGATCACAGTCCAGCGGCTGGGCCATGTCGCCAGACTTGCTGATGGTCTTAAATTCTACCAAAAAGAAGCAGGTGATCTCAATAAGCCCAAGGTCTTGAGAGATTTTGCGGCCAGGTTCACTCAGGTTATTAATGAAGAACTCACTCTGGCCCGGGCAACAAGAGAGATGCTGGATAGCGAAGTGCTTGTCTATGACTCCAGACATCACGCCGCTTTCCAAACTCTGACGGAAATTTTGGCCCAAAGGCTTGCGGTATTGGGTGGAGGAGATTTCCCGCTGACTAACCATATAGACAATACGGGTACCATCGTGTTAGGCGGTTCGATCCGTCTGATCGGTGAACTTCCGCTTATTGATAAGAAAGCGCCTTTATTGCAGAGTGTTTTTACGACACTGGTTCCTGATTATGAAAACTTCCCGCTCTTGCCTTTAAAGAGTGATGACCCCAATCAAAGTACGATTTCAAGAGCCAGAGAATACTGGGGACCGAAAGAATGGGGCTTGCCTGGCCGCGGCGATGACAAACGTCCCAATGCCAAAGAAAAGATGGGCGCTATTGATCGCATTCAGGTGGATGTGGACTTCATCAATGACAAAATTCTTAATAGCGACAAGGTTCCTCAAGACAAGAAAGATCTTTACCGGCAATTCAGCGCGACTCTAAACGGTCCTAATCCGGCGATCGGCGTCAACTACAGCGTCAAAGAATATTTCTACAAATATGCCAAGCTCGAAATCGATCTGGATGAAGCCATTCAGAAAAATGATTCGGCTGCGACAGCCCGGATCCTCAATACCTTAAGAGCTAACGGCATCATCAGTTTTGAAGGCGAGCTGAAGGATCAGGAAGATGTCTTTAAGCTGGTGAAAGAGTTTAAGATCGCGACCCGCACGTACGAAAGAAACCTCTGGCAATTGCAGCTTTCTTTAGTGCAGCAGATCTTCAATATTCCCGATAACAAAACGAATCAAAAGATTGTTGAAGCCGAGCGACAGGCGGCACTGAGCGCTTTGCAGGCGATCGAAGCCCGCACGGGGCCCGGCCGTAATCCGCTTGGAGCTATCATCAATGATCTCTCATCCATCAATGCCGCCGCCCTCCAGCTGATCGCCGATAAAAAGGAGCTTACATCCAAAGAAAGCGCGTTCAAGAAGGCCCAAGAAAAAGTCATGAGCCTTCAGAAAGATCTCTTGGCGGCGCAGAATGATGCCAATGCATCTCTCCCAAGACTTAAAGTCGAAATTCAAAAGGCAGCCCAATCGCGGGGTATCGTCTTCGATGAGGCTTCACGAAGAGCGATCGATGATCTTTTGGCCACAGTTCAATTAAAGAATTCTCCGGCCGCTTTCCTTAATATGGGCGACAAGTTGTATTTGGTCAACAGAATGGGTCAGCCAGTAGAACTTTATCGTATCCGCGAGCTGGGTGGTTACAAACATATTCTGGAAGCCGGTGTCACCAAAGGTCTTCAGGGTAAAGCGGCAGAGCTGACCAATGAACAATTGGCGGTCTTTGATGCGCTAGGTCAATCGGGATTGAATATGGTCATGGGTTTTGCCAAGGCCCAGGGCGATCCGGGGTCCAAACAGCATCGTCAGGTGGCCGCCAACATGAACAAGGTCAGCACGACCAAGGCCGCGGGCATCATTGTTGGCTTCTCCCGCTCGGGTGAATTCCTGGCTCTGCCGGATTCGACCAAGGAAACTCCGCGCGGCACGACCGTTAATGAAAATAACTTCCTTCTTGCCGATTACATTGGCGTGGATACTGCCAACGGTACGGTACACCTGGTCGGTTCTACGATGATTCATGGAAATATGGCGGATACCAATGATCGCATTATGGCCGCTTCTGGCATGATGGATTATCGTTTGAGTGATCGCACCCGATTCGCTATGGAGGTCGGCTTTGGCGCTTCCAAGCGTACCGATGAAGGTGAGGTCACCATCTTCGACGGATTCACTGGCGAATCGCAGAACCTCAAGGTCCACTTGAACAATGCCAATGCTTACAACCATCAGAAGATTTCCCTGCAGCATCAGTTCGGTAAGAATGTCACTCTGGAGATATTCGGAGAACGCGATCAGGGCGGGGTCAATGACATCTATGGTGATTTTGAAGATGTCTTCGGCGGGGTAGGATTGACCTTTAGATCCGGTCCGATGAGCTTCAATACGGAAGCCTCCTTTATTCCGGGCGTTCAACGTTATAAAGCCAGTGCCAAGTATAAGAATATCACCGCGACCTATAACTTCATTGAAGGCATCAATCAAGCGGATCTTAATGCTTTCATTTCGAAGAACCTGAACTTAGGCATCAAATATGATCCTCGCGGAGTGACGGCCTACGGTTCCTTGTCTGCCAGGCTCACACAGCGTATTTCCATGAACGCCGGTGTGCAAAATCAGCGTCCGGGTGTGGGTTTGAGCATCACCATTTTTGATTTGAGTAAAATTTCCCAAGGTAAGAAAAATGGCAAACTGCGGCCGGCTTCCGTGCCTGTTGCCAGAAGCCATGATGATCTTTTGGGCTTCGGCCGCTCGGTTGCGGGCATGGAAAATGGAAAGAACACCAATATCAGCTTCGATACGATTGATGCAAAACTTTATGAACAATTAGTGACTCGCATGTTGTATGGTCAAGAAAAAGTTGTTTACGGTATGCGTGCCATGACGGAAAACATGGAGATCATGTTCTCCAGTTTTGCCGGTAGACCCATCGTCATCGAGGATCGGGCTGTTAAACCGGCCGGCTTGAGCGCTTTGCAGGCGACGTACTTTAAGCGTCTTACGGATTATGAAAGAGACATAGTAAAGGCCTTGCTCATTACCAAGACTCCGAAAGCGAACGTCTGGCTGCTCTTGCAGAAAGAATGGGCCAAGTATAACGTTATTCGCCTGCCAGCGGGTTATTTTGTAAAGATCCCGCAACCCAACGGCACAGACATGATCTATAGGATCGGTGACACCGCCGGCGAAACTTTGGTCGCGCTGCCGCCGGATACCGTGAATCTTGGGCCCGGTTATCAAAGCCGCTTGCCGGTCATCATGGAATCTTCCCTCTCCAGGAAAGATGAAGAGATCGCCAATGTCCTTGGGATCGGCGTTTATCGTGGCGGTCGCGGTGTCCTCGATGAGATTCCAACCGAAACAGACTTTATGGGACGCTGGCTGAACCAATTCGCCAATAAGAGCTTCACCGGAGAGAAACTTCCCGATAAGAAAGATTTGGATGGCAATGATCTGTACCTGTTGTATGCCGCTGATCGATCCGCCGCAGGTCAACCCAACAAACGGGTCCTTGAAATGGGCTTTGAGGGAGAGCGCAAGGTCAAGGGGCTTGAAAACAAGTCTTTGGTCAGATTGCACGTCAGGGACGAGCGTAGTTTCTTCATGACGACCTGGCCGCAGGTCAGGGAACTCGTGACCAGCAATTCCTTGCGTGGTTTACCGCAGCGTCGCAACATCAATCCTCCGCGGCACGCCAACGAGCTCTTCAATTATATTTCTTATGCCGATGTGAGAACACCCTATGGAGCGACCCTCAAAAAGGTCATGGTGGAAGTCTTTCCGCGAGGCAACTCTTATCTCTATGCGTACAAGAACGGCCTTGTGCTTGAGAATGTTCTAGCTGAATTTGTGACAGATTCCAATGGCCTATTAAAGGATCTGCAGAAGAACGGTTATGTGGATAAGAATCACAAAGTCACGGAAATATTCCGTCGTTTGATTCTCGCCACTCAAATGCAGCTGGATGTCAAATACAACCAGAAGCGTCAAGACATCTTCAATTATCTGCGAGAGGTCGAGCGCGACCGTCTGATCATCCCGTTTGTCGAGAATAACCAGCTTGTTGGTACGTTGTGGTTGACCGAGCCGCAGACCGTTGATATGGGAGACAGCTTGATCGCCAAACATGATTTGGGCTGGCACGTCAATCCTAAGTCGCTTAAGAAAGAGAAGCGATCCTTCTCTGTAAAGGCTCCGGTCATTCCCGGTAATTTTGTGGACTCAACCGGTGACTTAAGGGTCGCGGTACAATTCGCCAGCGGCGTCTACACGATCCCTACGCCGTTTGGTATGAGCGAGGTCATCAATACCAATGAAATGAACGAAGAGCAAGCCAAGGAAGCCCTTGAAGATGCCTTTGCCCGCTTCGATCTTAAAGAAACCGTCGATGCCAGAACCAGACAAAAGGTCCTCTCAGTGGTAGCGTATCCGAGCGATGCCTTTAAAGATGAAATCGGCGTCTATCGTTTGGCTGTCGAGTTGTCGGATTCCATCAATCGGCGCTTGATTGCCATTGAGCAAGGGAAACCCATTCCACCTACAAATACCATCATCAAAAGTTGGATTGGGGAGATGGATAAGAGGAACAAACTGATCCATACCCTGTACACAGATGCTCAGCTGTTAGCTTTCATGGAAGGCCGGATCCCAGGTAAGAGAATGAGATGGAATTATGCTATCAGGGGTATCGATGTGATGGTCCCGTGGTATCTGCCCAAGGCGGCCGGCGCTGAATATGAGTATGGGAATCGGATCGAGTATGTCAAAGTGGATCCGGGAGTTATTATCACGTCCCCTGACGGCAGAAAAGAGATTAATCTTTCGAATGTTTCGCCGCCCGCGCCGATCAATGGCATCAGCTTTGAAAGACATCTTTCTTTCGGTATAGACGCTCGGACTTATCGTGGTGGTCTGGGGATGGGTGTTCTGTCGGATAATGTTACCAACATTGAACTGCCGCCGGCCTTAGTTAAACCGTTCACTATTCCGGTTCTGCCTTCCTTAACTCCGGATATTTTTTCAGGTGCAACAGAAATGTTTGCCGGCAAGCCCATCATTCGGATCGCGGATGCCGAAGTCGCAGGGAATAAGGTTGCCGGCAATATGAGAGTTCCCGCGCCGGTCTTTATGCCAGTTCCGATACTGCAATTACCGCAATTGACGTTGCCGTTCTTCATGTCTCCAACGATGAATCCGCTATTGCGCAACATTTCTTCCGCGGATATTAATCGGCTGGTTCTCGTGCCTCTCCAGAATTACTTTGGTCGTATAACTCTCGACGTGATCGAAGCCGACAAGTTCGAGGACTTCTTAAAAACCTTGGAAGATGTCGGTAACTTTGGCGTGGATTTTGCCGCCGGTGATCGTATCGCCCGCGGCAGTGGCAGCACGGCCGTCTTCAACAAGAAACTGTACGCAGATCCGCAGAAAGGTCGTACGTTAAAACTAGAAGTTTATCAAACCCTCAAAGAGCGCTTCCATTACACCGATGAACAAATCAATCGTTACGTCAAGTGGATCAAGTTGTATAAGTCTGACAGCTTTGGCCCCGGGGCCTTATTGTTACGAGATGCCATTCTTCTATATGTCGATAGGAGCAAAGAATTGTTACCTGTTAGTCACGATTTCTTTGGCGGTAATGAAATCATGAAAGGTACCACCTATAGCGATTTTAATGTCGGTTTCAATAATAAATATACCGAGAACTATAACCGGCATCTTATCGATGTTCGCTATATGGCGCAGCAAGGTCAAAATATCATCGGGTTGTATAACTACGATGTGACTCCGGCGTTCTTGAATACTTTGGCCAATCGTGGCATCAAGGTCAATGTTCTTTTCCCGGATGACGAAGGCCGCCGGCACGTTTTGGAAGTGGAAAGAGCCTCCGCCAAGAAGAACAATATTAAAGAGAGAAACAATCTCTTAGAGACGATTCGTCAGAAGCTGATGGTGAATGGCCGTTTGCATCCGGCTGTCAACATGATTGTTCTTGCCAACGAACCCAACTTCTTCTATAGCACCGTGGATGGAAAGAAGTTGCTTTTAAAGAATTGGGCCAAACCATTTATGACCAGAGCCGAATTGATAAGGCTGGAAGAACAGGATTATGAAACAAAAATCGGTGCGGCGAGAGTCCAACTCTTGGTTCAACAAGGAGTCAATGAATTGTACAAGAACATCAATCTGGCGGCTAAAGAAGTCAAAGATAAGTTCTTCGATCTTAAAGTTGGCTATATCCATGCGGGTATTGACAAAGGATCGTCGTTGATGAGCTTAGGCGATGCCGCAGGGCGTTTGACCAACATCGATGTCATTGGGGTCAACCTCTATGCCTTGCCAAGCAGGCTGGCTGCTCAATTACAACAGATCCATGGAATTATCCAAGCTAAAGGCAAACAGTTCTATCTCTCGGAAATCGGTGTAGATTCCTACAATCACAGTGCAGGACGTGAAGATCAACAGAAACAGGCCACTGAAAACGTGGCTCTCTGGAAAGTCATCGAGAACTTCTGGAATAATCAGCCGGCAAACAATAAAGTATTCCTCGGAGCCCTTTACATGAGCTTTATCGATGAATGGTACAAGAAAGGTCACGATAAACTGCATGATATCGGCGGTAATCCCATGCCGGGTCAGATGTATGACGGTTTTGCCAACGAAGAATGGTTCGGGTTCTTCAAATGGATACGGCTTAAGGTGGCCGACAAGATTTATATCAAGGAGCCGAAGGCAGTTTATTTCGCGATGCAGATGCTCTGGAGAGGTAACCGCAGCGATCTCATCGAACCGGTCACGCTCTTAGAGCGGTTCTATCAAGAAGGCGAACCAACGGAAGGCTCAGCAGAACAAAAAGATTTCGGTACGATTGAACTTGTTCCTGAGCTCGGTAATACCCAAGCCGGCAGATTGAGTATTTCTCTCTCGGATGCTGGTAAAGCGTTTGTTAAAAAGTTGCGAATGGAAAAGTATGAAGTCATCTTAGGAACCGGCGAATCCATTTTGATTTCGGCCCAGGATCTACGCGATAACCTCGCGTATTACCGTGAGATCGCTTTGGCCATCCAGAAGACGGTGAGATTACCTAGCGGTGTGGATGCCACGGCTTATGTCTTCTTGGATATCAATGAAGAATTCTCAGAAATCGTGGTGCCGATCAATGACAGTCAGTGGATTGTTTACAATCTTAAATTACAAAACAATCGTGATTCTTATGGCGAGCCGCAGGCGCTGTTAACTCGCGTGTCAGGGATTCTTATCGACAACAGACCGATCAGTATCTTTGAACGCGTGAATTTAAAGATTCCACCAATTACAACCGTCTTTAAGAAAGGGAAGACCATTCAGGATGTTATATCTATCGATGGGACCCTTCAATCGTTTAATGACCGAGTGAAGGTCGAAGCCGATGGACTTAAAGCTCTTCACCGCCCTGTCAATTATTGGACGATCATCGAAGTGCTGCTGGGCGCCGACCGACCTTTGTGGGATGCGTTGATGCGATTCTTCAGTTTTGATCAAAGACAATTGATCGAATTTTTGAAAGACTTGACCGAGAATTACAATGGGCACTTGCTAGGCATTGTCGATGGGGGCCTTCTTATGGATGAGACAAATGGCGCCGAGTATGGCCGCATCAAAGCGGCTCCTAATACGGATAATAAAATTTACGGTGTCCAGGTGAACTATCCTTATCGCAATCCTATCGGTCTCAAATATGGTACTTTACGTGTCAAAAATCCGAGCGAGTTCCATGTGGCCGAGGCCTTTATGAATTTTTCGGGCCAACGTATTAAGCCAACACAGAAGGAAGATCTACAGGTTACCGACAACGTTGAAAGGGTTTGGAAGCATTACGCCGAAGTCGCCCGGGATGCCGATGCCCGCGAGATGCGTCACGTTTTTGCCGCCAATTCGCTTACCGGTGAGAAGCTGACCTTGGCCGAACCCATGGATACAATCAATGTCGCGGCCGTCGAAAAACTGCGCGCCAAATTCTCCGACGATATTATCCGTCCGGTCCTCAATGCTTATGCCCGGGATGCCAGACTTCTTAAAGACTTGCAAGAAAAGACGCTGTGGAATCTTTATGGTCTACGCAAACATCGTTTGACTCCGGAAGAACAAGTGCTCCTTGATTCTCCGCGGGCTCCGGTGGGGATCACCATTGCAGGTGCCAGAGGCGAAGCAACAGCGATTCTTTTTGGTCGAAGTTTACCGGCCAAAGTTTACAATGCCAGCCGTATCTGGTCGATCAACATGGACCGCGAACTCGAGGGTGTCTTCGAGCCGCTCAAATTGCGCCAAGTTTATGACCGCAACTCCAAGCCCGAAGAGCAATTGCCTTTGTGGATCAACGATGAGACCAATGGAGACTTGGTTGAATTAAACGCCGTGGCCCGTTCTTCCAGCGGCAAGATCATCGTCTTCGGTATTACCAGCGGTTTTGAAACACCCAGAGTCGAATTGTATGATCCGCTGGATGTGGTTGATCCGTTGGCCTTAAGTTGGGGTTATGATTATCCAAGCGATTTTAAGGTCAGTCGCAGAACATTCTCAAGATTGCAAAACAGAGTTTACAATAACTTGTTTGGTTCACTTTTACGCGACAAGGAGTGGGCCAAACGATTCATCAACTGGGTCGGGAAGGAGCCAGAATTTCGTTCCGATTTACAAGAAACACGCGCTTACAACATGTCGAACATTCGTGAAAAAATCACCGCCCGCGGTCAACAGCTGGCCTTGCGCAGATTCCTCTTGTTGTCGCCGCTTAATGAGACAACCGAGCTGCCGTGGGAAAAGGCCAAGCGGTACTTAGTTCAAGATATCTTGGATATGCCGCCAGCCAAGGGCCTTGAAACCCTCATGGCCAATATGATGGATGAAACAATTCTCTACCCTGCGGACAAAGACTTCGTCGTTCAAGGCTCGACGGTCGGCCAAGCCCGGACCGTAACAACGTTAAGACCTCAAATTGGATCTGCAACTCCAGACACTCACTATCACCAGAAGCGTCTTTATATCGATACTTTGGCCGAAGCCAGAATTATTTACGCCTTATTAAAGCAAGGTCTGATCCAAGATGCTGGCCGAATTCTGCGTTTCTACATTTTGACTACCAGCCAAGGCCGTAAACCGGTGTACAGCTCTTATCATGCCCAAACCGGCAAGGCCGCCGAATACAACGCGGAAGTCAAGAATCCGAATTCGAACATCAAGGCCGAGGCGATCCATCAGATCGTTATGGCCCAGATGGCGTTTGAGTTTGCCCAGAGGACCGGTGACCGGGAAGCCTATGAGTTTGCAAAGCGTTTAATGATGAGATTGATCAATGAGCATATGTCTTCTTTGCAGGATATGCCCGAATGGAAGAACAGCTTAAAGCGAAATACCATGATGGAAGTCTTGAGATTAGTTACTGCGGCGCAGATGAAATCCTTCCGATACCGTGTCAATGCCATGAATAAAACTGTTGAATACAACGTCAATTATATGACCGAATCCCAGGCTAGGAATATCTTAGATCAGCTTTCTATTACAGACCGACTGAAGGTCAATACATTGACCGTTGATGTTAAGGGTATGTATCCCGAAGCCGGTATCATGGTGCTTGGATCTCAAAATATTTTGGTCGTGCCGATGATGATGGTTTCAAATCCTAGGTTGCTCAAGGCTCGCGGTGTTATGCGTGAGCCCGTGGGTGAGAAAGTGGAATTGGGCGGTTACTCACTTTGGCCCATGAATGAGCAGTACAAAACTCTCGATAATGCCACATTGTATTTGTTATTGGATGAAGTTTTGGACAATTGGGGATTTATGCCGGTTAAGCCTCCCAGTGCGCCTCCACCTGTGACCGGTAATAGCTGGAGCAGTATTATTTCCTTACCGTTTGGCCTATCTGTTTCTGTATCGGTTAGAGGTTTAGGCCCTAATGAGCAACTGCCTAATGATATTATCTTCGAAACTAAACTTCGTGCCTTACAGGAAGGTGTCGATAGCTGGCTCAAGGTAAATATCCTGCCGCGCGTGGCCCGTGGAGACCTGGCGGCCATTGGAATGATTGAAATCCAGGATACACCGTATGCCAATATTCCCCGAGAATTCCGAAAGATTTATGGAGAGATCCCTTGGAGCAGCCCGGGA
Organism: uncultured Pseudobdellovibrionaceae bacterium; assembly: GCA_964603655.1. GTDB lineage: Bacteria > Bdellovibrionota > FAC87 > UBA2466 > UBA2466 > JACPWY01. The sequence goes on from CAZRVZ010000153.1 coordinate 18,518, forward strand.
AGCTCGTTCGTTCTTATTCGTGCCATGCTCAGGATGGGTATTGATCCTAAGGTTGTGAAGGAATTCTTTACCAGAACCGTGCGCGAGTTTAGCGTCAGTAATAATGAAATGTGGGGGCTGGATGCGGTTCAACCCAACGGCCGTCGCGATATGGTCCTCTCTGGCTTATTAGCTCAATTCATTACCACTGCTGATCTGTTGGGTGAGCAGACACCTCGTGATTTTGGTATCTGGTCGATGAATAAGATCTTAAAGCTCCGTCAGATAGAACAAATCTCTGGTCTTCAGGGAAGCGATATTAATAATAAGAACGTTACTGTTGGTCAAAGAGACGAATATATCTCTGCCGGCGAAGATAAAGAAATCAGCATCGCAACCCGCACGTACGCCGAACTTTTGGATTTGTTCCCGGCTAAGAACGTGCGCTCAGGCTTTAGTGCGGGTCATGGCAAAATCGAGATCGCAGAGACGGTTCAAATAATGAATATGGTTACTGCTTTCTTGGTCCTGGTGGTGGCCATCTTCCTCATCCATGCGGTCATTGCCAAGCTCTGGCAGATTCGGGCTCGTCACCAATTTCGCCGGGCCCAGACTGATTTTAATGCCAATACAACGAGCTCTCATATGCTTGTGCCGCAAGAAGTGAGCCGCTTGGCCGATGTCCGCTGGGCAGAGAATGTTATGCAGCGCAATGTCATGCCGGACGGGATCATGATGTATTCTGATGGTCCGGCCGAAGGCCACATGTTTTATCAATTACGTACTCTTTATAAATTCGTTATTGAATGGCGCCGTCGCGTTAATAATTGGCTGGCGCCTGCCGCAGCCAGCGCTATTGCGGGCCACGATCTTATGGATAACGGTGATGGCTGGCTCACTGGTATTGATGAATTTGCCGTGATGGTATCGTTTTTTGTTCGCCGCATCATCCGCGATAGCTACAAGGATAGCTTGCGTCGTTCCACGCTTGACAGTAACAACATTTGGTTCCAAATGGAGCAATACATCGGCGAATATTTGCATTTGGTCAGAGAGGCCATGGCCGCTGGCGCCGATGAGGCGACAATTGCCGGGATCCTCGAGGAAATGGGGGCCAGAGCACGCAATGCCGGAGGGCGCGCCGAGGCCATCTTGCCGGATGATATGGCCTTTGTGCAGAATCTTATTCAAGATACAGTCCGTGAACCTTGGGAACAGACACAATTTCTTACTATTCTTGGCCCCAGAGTGGTGATCTTTAATCGCATGGGAAGTCATTGTGAATTGCAAGGCAACACCAGGCACAATGTTTGGACGATCATGTCTCATGCCTTGGCGCAGAATGCCGCTGACCAGCCGGGCACATATCGTCGAATTATGCAGTTTGAGCGCGATTACGTCAATTACAGTCGCCGTGAAGAGCAGCGACCGATCTGGTATCTGTTCATGGAAGCGGCCAAACTTCTACCTAACTTTATCTTCGGCATTTTGGGCATGGTGATCACCTACAATGAATTACATCATGGTCTGCCGCTCTTGCCACAATTGATGGGGCTTATAAGCGGTGCCTTGACGCATGCGAATTTCTTAGGAATTTCTGGCAGTATATTTGGTCTTCCCTTGGGCATTGTGTTGGGCATTGCGCTTCACTATCTTGCCAAGCTCTTTGAGAAGCTGCGCTTCTTGCGTGGTAACGGGTACACATTGAACAACACATACTCACCGGTTGCCCATATTCTGTATCGTGTCTTCTACTGGAGCTCGTTGGTCGTGCGCGTCGTAACATTTATTCCGTTGGCCTGGTACTTGTTCCAGGCTGAGACTGCGGGCTTTGAGATGTTTGTTCTAGCCAAGTTCTTTGGTTCTATTGTGGTGCTCGAGCTCTTTGCTATGGTTTCGCCGTTACTGGTCAATCTATTTACCCTTGGTATGCAGGAATTAGATTTTCGTAATGGCCGTGCCGGTAGTCGGCCGAGCTTCTTTAATTCTTTGAATTTTGTCGTTTCCCGCCCCGTGTCGATCTTGGCCTTAAGTGGATCTTCGCTCATTAAGCTGACTGTGCCCATGGGTGGGTTCTGGGGACAACTGAGCGCCATGGGTCATTATGTATTTACGTTTGCCGGATTTATTTGGCTGGGAAGTTTCATCGGGCCGCAGGTTTTGACCTCATGGTTCTACAGTCAATATCTCTTGGGAGCCTACTGGCAATTCGCCTTAGGTTCGATAGTCTTCCTAGCTACTTATTACATGTCCCGGTATGCGCTTTCTCAAGTTTTGGTCGCATTTTTTGGCGCATTCGTCAAATGGCCGTTTAAGACCATGAGTCTCTGGTATGCGATTTTAGCTTTATTATCTCAGATAGGGGTCTTTCAAGGATTCCTAACTTCAGCTATTGATAGTTTCCACGCTTTAGTTGCAAGCTTCTTCGGGTGGGCGATATGGTGGCCGTCGTTCTTGCCAACAGTGGCTGTGCTTCTTGGAGTTCTTCATTTAGCCGTACGATATGCCGGCAGGGCGCCGGCCAACGCCGCAGGA
>CAZRVZ010000154.1:0-15961 GCA_964603655.1 uncultured Pseudobdellovibrionaceae bacterium
GGGATCACGCGCGTTCCAGATCACGGTCCGAACGGACGGTGGAACCGCTTGAAGTCCGTCACCCAGAAGTTGGGCCCTGAGTTTCTCCTCTGAGCGCACGGGCAAAATGATCTCTGCGTAGCGGTTCAAATTGAGCGCGTGCAACAGGAAGTTTCGACCAACAAAACCGGTGGCACCCGTGAGCAAAAGTCTCATAGGGAATTCTCGAAAACCTGATAGGTCTTCGAGCGCGTCCCGCCCATCACCTCTATCGCTCGGATGATCTCTTTATTGGACTCCTCAACCCACGATAATTCCCCCCCGACGAATTTCCCCTGACTGCGCTGGAGAGTCTCCCAATAAAACAGTGAGGCGAGTCCTGAATTTCTGTACTCGGGATCGACCCCGAGCGCGGTGAGACGCGCGCGCTTCGGCTGTACGGTCTTTAAGAGCCATATGAACTTCAATACTCGGAAGATACCCCGGCTTCGGCTCGCGCGTAGCATGAGTTCGTTGATATCTGGAATTGTCATGGAAAAACCCATCGGAACACCTTGGCGCTCGCCGATCAAAACCAATTGCGGGTCGACAATCTGTTTGAGATCTTCAGCAGCGGCATTTAGCTCATCCATCGAAATCGGAACGAACCCCCAATTCCGACAGAGGGTGCGGTTGTATAACAATTGGATGGTTTTCAATTCTTCCGGCAGGCGGCGCATGTCGATGTTACGAATCTGGATTCCGGTGGATCGTTTCACTCGCTCGGCAATTTTGCGGATGCGCTCGGGAGCCGTCGTGTCCGCCGAAATATCGAAGGCATAAAGTTCGCGAGCCTTTTGAAGCCCGATCTGACGATAGCAATCCACGTAATAGGGTGGGTTGTACGGCATGAGCACCATCGGATTGGAATCAAACCCGTCAGTCAAAAGACCACACTCATCGTTGATCGTCGGATTGAACGGACCTCTAACCCCATCCATGCCGCATTCTAACAATGTTTCCCGAGCTTGAGTAAGCAGCGCCTGGGCTACCGCGCAATCATCAATGAAATCGAAAAAACCGAAAAACCCAACTTTATCCCCGTAATGTTCGTTGTGAGCAGTGTTCACGATAGCCGCGATGCGGCCGACCACCTGCCCGTCGCGAATGGCGATAAACGGAAACAGTTTTCCCCGCTTAAATGGAGAGCGCGCCGGATCAAATACTTTTGCAACGCTACCCGGGAACGGAGGAATAAAGTGAGGACTCTTCCAGTGAAGCAGTTCCGGAATCCGCTCGAACAACCGGAGTTGTTTGCGCGTCCGGCAACTTAAAATCGTAACCGCTGTTTCGGGTTTTTTTAACGTCATGAGTGTCACCCGTATAGGCCGAATCGTCGAAAATGCCAAGTTCCCTACCGACGCGCGTGCACGTCTCCAGCACATAATCCAGCTCCTCCTCAGTGTGAGTGGTCATGTAGCTGGTGCGAACGATCGCCTCGCCATAGCGAACGGCCGGATACACAGCGGGCGTGGTAAAAATTCCGGCCTCGAACAATTTTTGGCTGAATAGAAATGCTTTCATTTCACTGCCGATAAGAAGCGGAACGATCGGTGTCTGGGTGGTCCCGATGTTGAAACCGGCCGAACGGAATCCCGCATGCATTTTACGGGTGTTTTTCCAGAGCAGTTCCCGGCGATAGGGTTCCTCCTGGAGCAGTTCGAGCGCGCGCAAAACTCCACCGGCCGCTGCAGGCGCGAGAGATGCGGTAAAAATAAAGCATCGGGCTTTGTGTTTCAGGTATTCGATGACGTATTTCGGACCGGCGACGAAGCCCCCTTGGGATCCGAGCGATTTGGAGAAGGTTCCCATCACAAGATCCACCTCGGCGTTCATTCCATAGTGGTGAGCCACCCCCTCTCCTTTAGGACCGACGACACCCAGCGAGTGGGCCTCATCGACATAAAAACGAGCGCCGTACTCTTTTGCCACCGCGTAAAGAGCCGGGAGATCGACGATATCACCGGACATGCTGAACACCCCGTCCACCACCACGAGCTTTCCCCCGTCCTCTGGCAGGCGTTTTAACCGGCGTCTGAGCGATTCGGCGGAGTTGTGAGCAAACGGTACGGTCTTAGCGGATGACATGCGGCACCCATCGACGATGCTGGCGTGATTTTCGCGGTCGCAAAGGATGGAATCGGTATCGGTACAAAGCGTCGCTAGAGCCCCCTCATTGGCGAAAAATCCGGTTGAAAAAACCAGACTGGCTTCACGCCCTAAGAATTGCGCGAGGGCCTCTTCTAACTGTTCGTGAAGGGCCAAGGTGCCATTGAGAAAGCGGGAACCGGTGCAGCCGCTGCCGTATTTTTTCAGGGCTGCCTGCGCGGCATCGATGACGCGCTCGTCGGTCGCCAAGCCGAGATAGTTGTTGGAGCCGATCATGATCTTTCGCCGCCCGTTCACCACGACCTGATTTCCGTCCGTGGCCTCTATCGCGCGAAAGTAGGGGTAGAGGCCCAGCGCCCGTACCTGATCTGCATCCTTAAAATCGCGACACTTTTGGAAGATGTCTTTGTGGCCGATTTCAGAACTCATATTTAGGCTCCATCATTTTCAAAGGGGCATCCAAGAGTCCATTTTCAATCGTCTAAAAGCAGAGTCAATCCAATAGTTTAGTGAGGATAATTCTCTTTATGAACGCCGTTCACTTTTTGAATGAAACTCAACTGAGTTTTGGAGTAAGTTGACTCCGCCGTGGGAATTAAAGAACGAAAAGGGCGTGAAAAGCGCCACCGCACAAACGCTATATTGGAGGCGGCGCGATCGGTTTTTGAAAACAAGGGCTTTTTAAATACCACTCTGGTCGACGTGGCCAAAGAGGCCGAGATTAGTGTCGGCCTCATCTACCGCTATTTTCAGTCCAAGGAGGACATTTTTGCCTCTCTGGCTCTAAAGGGCGCCGATCAATTTGACGACAGGATTGCGGAGATCCTGAAACGGGCAGGAGCCGGTCGTCGCCGATTGGCACCAGAGCGGTTGTTAACTGAGTTTGCCGATGCGTTTTTCGACTTTTACGGTCCGTACGGGGAGTATTTCGACATGCTTCTGTACTCCTATAAGGGGATGAAAAACGTTCAAATTCACGGGACCACTCTGACCCGCTTGATGGTCGTGACCCTGCGAACGCTGGACCGGATCAAGGAGTATCTGCTCGAGTCGCCTCAATTTAAGGCTAAAGACGAAGAGGAGGCCTTGGGCGTGGTGTTTCTACTCTGGGGTATTCTTCTAGGGTGTCACAAGTTGTTCGATAATTCCGGTCGCGGATTCATGTTTGCATTTCAGCGTCCCGAATTCCTGAAGACAGTGGTCGACTCGGTTTTGCGGGGGATCGGTTCACCGGAATTCAAGTCCGAGACCACCAACCTGGCACGCTCCGCCAAGAGTGTTAGGGAAACCACCCAGCATATTTCCCGTGCAGATTAACCTTTTTTTGGCTAGGCTCTGCCCCGTAATGCATAGCGGTTTATGCCTGCCCGTAATCGTGGTTTTGTTGCTAGCAGGTTTTGCAAGGGGGGAACATGTCGCGCTGGAAAAAAGGATTCTGGTCCATGGTCACCGAGGCTCCCGTGGTACACATCCGGAAAACACCATCCCGGCTTTTGAAGAGGCTCTCGAAGCTGGAGCCGAGGTTTTGGAGCTGGATCTTCAGCTGACCCGCGAAGGTGTTCCTGTCATTTGGCACGATTCCGAAATCCAGCCAACCATTTGCAGCCACCCGAAAATTACGTCCGCAGTTGCGATTCCGACATTAACGGTTCAGGAGATTAAGCAGTTCGATTGCGGCAATACACCCCAGCCGAGATTCCCCGATCAAAAGCGCATTCCCGGGACCAGAATTTCGACGCTTGCCGAGTTTTTTGATTGGGCTCTCAAGAAGAGCCGAACAGTTCATTTCAACATTGAGACCAAGATGACGGGCAATCAACCCAAATTAATCGCCGACCCCGACAAATTCGCCGGCGCAATTGTTCCGCTTTTTAAAAAATTGAAAATTATCGATAGGGTAATTGTTCAGTCATTCGATTTTCGAACACTGACCGCCGTGAAGCGCCTGGAAGAACGCTTGCGTACGAGTGCGTTGTTTGAAAAGAACGAGGCAACGACGGATTACTGTAATGAGGCACAAAAAATCAAGGCCCAGTTTATTTCCCCTCAATTTGATCTCCTAGATGCGGCCACGGTAATAAAGTGCGCTGCCCTAGGGATTCAGGCCGCACCGTGGACACTCAATTCGGCCACCGAGTGGGAGCGCGCCGTTTCTATAAGGGTAGACGGAATCATCACCGACTTTCCTCGAAAGTTACGATTGTATTTGTCGAAAATGAGCGCGCAGTGACTCCCCTGAGCGTTTCCGAGATTCCCGTCGAAAACATTCGCGCCGTTTTTTCAGATTTAGACGATACGCTCACCGAAAATGGCAGAATTCTTCCCTCGACCTTTGAGACTATTTGGAACCTCAAGAAAGCCGGGTATTGGCTCGTCGTAGTGTCGGGCAGGCCTGCCGGGTGGGCGGATGCACTGATGCGACTGTGGCCCATCGACCACATGATTTTTGAAAATGGGGCTGGCGTCATGAGTCGTGACGGAAAACGAGTTATCACCACAAACCTTGCGACCACGGCCGATCGTGAGAAAAATGTCAGTAGACTCAAGGACACTTTCACACGGCTAAAAAAATTTAACCCCCGGATAAAACCGGCGTCGGATCAGTTTTGTCGTCTGTTCGACTTTGCAATCGACTATTGTGAGGAGCCCCCGGTTCTGGAGCCGAGTGAAGTGGATGAATTGATGGGAATTTTGGCGCGAGAGAAGGGGATTACCTCGAAACTCAGTTCCATTCACATCAATTTTTGGGTGGGCGAGTATTCGAAAGTAACCGCCTGCAGTTATCTTCTGGATCAGCAGAGGTCGTCCACCAAGATTTTATCGGATCAGGTCGTGTTTGTGGGAGACTCTCCCAACGACGAGCCGCTCTTCGACTTATTTTCTAACGCCGTGGGCGTTGCCAATGTGCTCCCTTTTCTGGGCAAAATGAAAAGGCATCCGCGATTTATAACCGATGAAAGTGGGGGGAAGGGTTTTGAACATGTTGCCTCGATTCTTCTGCAGTCCCAATTCGCCCGTCATTAACTTCGTTTCCGTTTTATGGATAACGGCCGTTCTCGCGCTGGCTGCCAGCGGCATGGTTTCGTCGGCCGTTGCGCTTTGCCTTGGGATTGTATTTGCTCTGGTTACGGGCAATCCGTTTTTGAATCTGTGTCGTCGGTCCAGCACCTGGTGCCTTTGCCTCGCTGTTGTCGGGTTGGGTGCGGGAATCGATATCGGCATGGTGGGCAGAAGCGGGATGGCCAACCTCTTCACGACGCTTTCATTTATTTGCATCACATTTCTTATCTCTTATTTGCTGGGCCGATTCACGCGCTGTAACGGGGAGATTATGACTTTGATTTCCTCGGGTACCGCGATTTGCGGGGGAAGCGCGATTGCCGCCGTTTCCTCCGCTATTGGAGCGAAGGCGGAGAATGTATCGGTGGCTCTGGGCTGTGTCTTTTTACTCAACGCGGTCGCCCTCATACTATTCCCAATGTTGGGCGTTTGGTTCGGCCTCGACCAGCGTCAGTTTGGCCTCTGGAGTGCGCTCGCCATTCACGACACGAGTTCGGTGGTGGGCGCCAGCATCCAATTCGGCCCCGAATCATTAGCCGTCGCAACAACGACAAAGCTGGTTCGGGCATTGTGGATTGCCCCGCTGGCATTGGTTATTGGATTCGCAAAGGCGAAGGGCATCGGCTGGGCGACACTGAAAAAGCAATGGTTTATTGCCGGGTTTTTAGCGCTGTCCTGCGTTTTTACCTGGGTCCCCGAATTCAGGAATTACGCCCACGCCGTCACGCTGGTCTCCAAGCGTTTGATGGTAATCACATTATTCTTGATTGGGAGCGCGTTTTCTTGGGAAAATCTAAAACAGGTAGGAATTTGGCCGCTGATCCACAGCGTGCTGCTGTGGATCAGCATGGCCTCAATTTCAGTTCTGTTGGTTAGGATGAACTGGTTTTGACCGGAGCTTAGTACCGGTCTCCACGACCGCCACCGCCACCGCCGCCGCGTCCGCCGCCGCGACTGCCGCCGCGACTTCCGCCACCACCACCACCGAATCCACCGCCGCCACCGCCGCCACCGCCACGACTTCCGCCGCGACTTCCGCCGCCGCCACCGAATCCACCGCCACCGCCACCGCCACCGAATCCACCTGAGCGGGGAGCTTGCGGGCGTGCTTCATTTACAGTGAGCGCACGTCCATCAACCTCCTTGCCATTCAGGTCTGATATCGCCTTGTCGGCCGCGGAATCGTCAGCAAACTCAACGAATCCAAAGCCCTTCGAACGCCCCGAATCACGATCTGTGATGATTCGGACACTTTCGACTGCGCCAAATGGTGCAAATAAATCACCAAGAGACGCTTCGGTTATTGAAAAAGGCAAATTGCCTACATACAGTTTCTTAGCCACTGGGATTTCCTCCGGCTTTATTTGGGTGCCGACTGACGAAACAATGAGCACCCGCTCAGAGGTCAAAGAATCGACACGAACGCGGGAAAGGTATCACCAATAAATGCCGATTACCACTATAAAAATGCAAAGCACTTTAGACCGTTTTGGGAGCACCGAGCTTCTTAGCCAGTTCGCCCGATTCATAGAGATCGCGAATGATATCGCAACCACCAATGAACTCGCCTTTGACGAATACCTGAGGAATCGTGGGCCAGTTAGTAAAGGTTTTGATTCCATCGCGAATCGCCGGGTTAGAAAGCACGTCCACTGAATGGACCGGCGCGCCAAGCGTTTTAAATATTTCCACTACCGTATGCGAAAAGCCGCACAGCGGGGCATCCTTGGTCCCTTTCATAAAGACCACCACGGGGTGCTTTGAGATTTCGGAAGTTATCTGCTCGTGTATTGGGTTGGTAGCCAAGATTCCTCTTTTCCAGGTTAAAGACGTTACTTTAGTGAGACTTTCTTTGAAGGACAAGCCCTTGAAAATGTTCGGGGATTGGATGTGAGGGGGGGTGGTGACAAAAATTGCAGTCTTCTCAAAGGGTTACCCGTACTATATAGTGCCGTCACCTTTCAAACGGGTTCCACAAAAAATCGAATAAAACACTGTCGTAGGGGGTATGAAGATGCGGATTTATAGCATGCTCGATGCCGTGCGGGATGATCACCACCGAATTCTGTCGCTTTTCAATCAGATATTGGGGTCTTCGAAGGACCTCAAGAAGAAGCGCGACCAATATAGGGACCTTCGGCGCGAACTGACCGTCCACGCGCTGTTTGAGGAAGAAATCGTCTATCCGAGGGCCAGGGGAAGCAGCGAGTTTGATTTCTTTGGACCGTTGGCGTCCGTGCATCACAAAATGATAGATACCTACATCAATCGTCTCGACAAACTAACGTTGGGCTCGCGGGAGTGGCTTGATTTGGCCCAGGTACTGCGAAACGAAACTCTGACACACATGATGTTAGAAGAGCGCGAGCTTGCTGTTGTACTCAAGGGAATCCCCATGAAGGTGCGGTCTCGAGCGGGCTAGAAGTTTGTTTGGTCCGGCTTCGGATTGTATCTTACACTTCCTAACTCAAGACCGTCCGATTCCAAGACTGCGACTCTTACCCATAGAATTTCAACTGTCGGGCGACAGGGCTGGTTCAAGGATTCGATTATCGTTCGGAGCTGAGAATAGAGAAACTTGCTGAGATTCTCGCAAGTGGGTACCGACGCCGTATCAGCATCTAGACGCAGGTGCCCGTTTAATAGCTGACGCTGAAATGGCTGAAGCACTTCATCCACAGCCTTTTTGAATTGCGGCAGACTGATGACCCTGCCGTTTTCGAGAGGCCCAGATGCACACACCTGGACTTTCCAAAGATGTGGGTGCGGCTCTTCGCGTTCAGCGAGAAAATGTTGCGCCCTGAGTTCCGTATTAACCGTCAGTTCAAATTCCACGGTTGCCTCCATCGAAAGCTGAATGAACGGAGGCTCCTTGACCCTCGGATTCCCAAACCGTGACGATTATATTTCTGACTCGTCCGTCATTGAAGAATGGATGCAGTATTTCCATAATTTTTGACCGTAGTAAAATACTCAGGGCTTCGCAGGTTATATTTGTGATGGGTAACCAGACGAGCTCATCGGGCGGAATCTGGTAAGTTTTTCCACAGAGAATGAATCGACCAGTCGTGGGACTAGCCTCTCTCAGGTGGGGGTTTTTTTCTGGAACGAGCACCTTTTCGTGCCAGCCATTACACAATGAGCGAACGGGTTCCTTAATTTCAGCAAAGGGAATCGAATTGGTTACTCCACGCTCAGTGAGGACAATCTCAATTGAAACGCGATAATTGTGCCCGTGAAGCGCCTCCTTTTGCGTAGCAGAGAACACGGTCATGTGCGCCGCCGAGAATCGAAAATCACTTTTGGCTAAATGAATATGTACCGATTCACTCATAGACATGGCTTAGCTAAATACCGACGGGAGCTTAATTGAAAGCTTGAGGATACTCAATGAGCGCCTTCGAACTTACTGGGTTCTATTTGGTCACGATTTTCGCTTTGGCGCGTCAGGCTCAGTGTCAGCCGGGGACTAGAGTCGCTGGTGCGAGGCGCCTGTCGTGTTGTAAACCACAGTGGCGCCAGTTAGTCTTGAACCCATTCATGAACAACTATTTTCAGGACAAGGTAGCCTTGGTGACGGGCGGGGCTAAGGGAATAGGATTTGCGTGCGCAGTACAATTTCTTAAACGCGCTAGCCGTGTTGCGGTGGTGAGTCGAACCGAGACGGAGATCAAGCAAGCACAAGCGAGCCTGGGAGCATTAGGCGAGGTTCTGTGTCAGGTGGCGGATGTGACCGATGAGCACGCTATGAAACGTGTCGTTTCATCGATACGGGAGCGTTGGGGTAGACTTGATTTTCTGGTGAACAACGCGGCGATTGTGGATCCGAAGCCACTGAGCAATATTTCAACGAGTGAATGGGATCGCGTAATGGAGACAAACGTTCGTGGACCCTGGCTTTGCGCGCGTGAAGCGCTTTCTCTGATGAAGTCGGGAGGGGCTATCGTGAATATGGGATCGCTTGCCGGAGTTCGCGGGACTACTAAGTTTCCCGGATTCGGGGCCTATACAACGAGTAAATTCGCCGTCGTGGGTTTGACCGAGGCGATGGCGGTGGAATTCGCGGAATTGGGTATTCGAGTGAACTGTGTGGCACCGGGTGCGGTGGACACAGAATTGCTTCGCAGGGTAGCACCGCAGCTGAAGGCCAAAGCAAAGCCCGATGATATCGCTGAATCCGTACTGTTTCTTTGTGATGGCGAGCGATCGCGGTGTACTACTGGAACTACACTTGAGATTTTCACAAACGTCTGACGGTTCGCTATGTTAGTTGCAGAACTTCAACAGGTCTCAAAAGCGTTTCCCAAGTCGGGTCGGGTCTTAGAGGGCATTAATCTGGGAGTACGGGCGGGGGAGTTCCTCTCCCTGTTAGGCCCCTCGGGATGTGGAAAAACGACGTTGCTCAGAATTTTTTCAGGATTGATCCCCATCGACTCGGGCGCGCTTCATTTCAGAGTGGACCGCCAGCCGGGAGACATCGCCTTCGTATTTCAGGAACCATCACTTCTGCCCTGGCTCACCGTAGAAAAAAATGTCTCGCTCCCAAGTAAACTGCTGGGTCATGCTGCCGATGCCGAATGCGTGGCGGGCGTAATCGAGCTGGTGGGGTTGTCGAAAGCGCGGGATTACTTTCCCAGAGAGCTGTCTGGGGGAATGAAAATGCGTGTGGCCTTGGCTCGGGCCTTAGCGACGCGGCCGCGATTTTTGTTACTCGACGAACCTTTCGGCGCGCTGGACGAAGTGACCCGCCTGGAGCTGGAGGAGGAGCTGTCGGTAATTGTGGACCGACAAAAGATGACCACGCTCCTGGTGACCCACTCCATTTCGGAGGCGGTGTTTTTATCAGATCGCGTACTACTCCTTTCCGGATTGTCTCAAACCATTAATAGTGAATTTAGAGTCGATCGGGAGAAACCTCGGCAGGGGAGTTTTCGTTTCGACCCAGTCTATTCGGATTTGGTGGACCGCATTCGCCAGGCATTTGCCGGGTTGAGCAGGGTGCGATGACGCGCTTAAAACCAATGCTTCCGGCAATTATGGTATTCGTGATGGTGAGTTTAGTCTTTGAATTGATCGTTGCCGTCGAATGGATTCCCAGTTTTCTCGTTCCCCGTCCCAGCGCGGTACTCGGCGTCCTTTTGCTCGAACGTATCGAATTATGGGAAGCATTCCTTGCCACAACCACCGCCGCCGGCGGGGGGTTTTTTTTGAGCGTGATTTTGGGACTATTGTCTGCAGTGTCCATCCAACGATTTCCGTGGGTAGACAAAGCTCTTTATCCCTACGCAGTCTTTTTTCAAACGGTACCAATAATTGCCATCGCGCCGCTATTGGTGATCTGGATTGGATACGGAATATCCACCGTCATCGCGTCCAGTGCAATAGTTTGCATCTTTCCGATTATTTCCAACACGCTGGATGGGTTACGTTCGTCTCCCCAAAACCTGTTGGACCTATTTCGGTTATACGGTGCAAGCCCGCGTGATATACTTTTTCGGTTGCGACTACCCTCTGCAATTCCCTCGGTGTTTTCCGGATTGCGGGTGGCGGCCGGGCTGGCTGTGATCGGAGCGATTGTCGGTGAGTTTATCGCCGGCGGTGGAATTGGTGGCCTGGTAGATGTCGCGCGTACCCAGCAGCGGGTCGACAAGGTGTTTGCGGCAATCCTGTTGGGGACTTTGTTGGGGCTAGCGCTGGTAAAAGGGGTCGATGGTTGCAGCTACTTTTTTAGGTTAAAGGGGTTTCACGAAAAATCTTAGGGGGTCCGGCTTATGCGCATGTGGTTATTCCTGATTAGTTTTTTCGGTGCGTGTCCATTGATTGCTGAGGTTCAGCTCGCGTTAAACTGGAAGCCTGAGCCGCAGTTTGGCGGATTTTATGCCGTGACCGCCCACCGACTGGATAAGGAGGCGGGCCTGGAACTGGCGATTACGCCGGGTGGTGCCGGGACTCCAACGGTGCAAATGGTGGCTGCCGGGACGGCGCAGTTTGGAGTGGTGAGTGCGGATGAGGTGGTCATTGCGCGCGATAGAGGCATGCCGATCGTGGCGCTCATGGCCGTATTCCAAACCAATCCACAGGGAATCATGACCCATGGCGAGCGACAATTTTCCAATATTGCCGATGTATTCAAAAAGGGCGGTACGTTAGCGATTCAGAAGGGACTGGGTTATTCGCTCTTTCTGGAAAAAAAATTCGGGTTCGGTAAAATTAAGGTGGTTCCGTACGCGGGAGGAATCGCGCCCTTTCTGGCCGATCCTAATTTTTCGCAACAGTGTTTCGTGACCTCAGAACCGATACTGGCAAAGAAGCAGGGGAAAAACCCGAAAACCTTTTTGGTGGCCGATGCAGGCTACAACCCCTACACGACGGTTGTCGTGACTAGGGCCGACACGCTCGAAAAAAACCCCGCGTTGGTCGCAACCGTGACGAATCTTTTTCGAAAGGGTTGGGAACAGTATCTTAAGGATGCTTCGGCTACCAATATTGCCATGAACCGTCTCAATCCTACTATGGATATGGCCACGTTCGTGGAGAGTGCCGAGGCCCAGCGACCATTAATCGAAAGCGGCGATGCCAAGATGATGGGATTGGGCGCCATGACCGAGGCTCGCTGGGGGGAGATCGGCCAACAACTAAAGGACCTCGGTCTGGTAAAAAAGGTACTCGATCCTAAGCTGTATTTTTGGAAGCCAATTCCAAAAGGCTAAGGACACCAGCGGGTTTGATATCTCACCCCAGGCGGCCGTTGCACCCTCGTCTTACCCCTGCAGGGAAATGTAGCCACATTGTATGGGCACTGGTGAAAAAAGAAACACAATCAGAGTTTTGAAAGGTTTAATTTAGAACCAAATTCGCATGGTGCAAGGGCTGGAGCCAAATATGTCAGGATGTATACCGTGCTTTAATACTGTCACCAAGCGCCCAAAGTAGAGACTCCAATCGCCGCACCGATAGCAGTCGCTGAAGCGCCCATGGTGGAAACTATCGAGCGAGCGCCAGCCTCACTAGTGCCTGAGATTCCAATTAACCCCGAGCAACCTCAGCTAATCCAATAACCAGGGATGGCCTCCCCGCAGTCTGGGCAATTATTTCCAGTTATTCGATTGTGCACAATTCGATAGCCGTGACGCTCCACCAGTGTCACCCGGCACTTCGGGCACCGGGTATTTTCCCACTCCCCCACATTTCCAGGGCGGTTACCCAAGTAAACGAACTTCAATCCCGCAGCGGTGGCGATCTCGGCCGCGCGAAATAGTGTGTCGATCGGAGTCGCGTCCCGATCCCGCATTTTGTAATCAGGGTGATAAGCGGTAGCGTGCCACGGAATATGGGGAGACACGGACGCAAGAAAATGAGTCAGTCGTTTCAGTTCATCGTCACCATCATTGAACCCGGGAATAATCAAGGTGACGACCTCGAGCCAAAAGCCGCGACGAAACACATCCTGAACGGTTTTGGTGACATTCGATAAAACACCGCCAAGAGAGCGGTAATGGCGATCGTCGAACCCCTTCAAATCGACCTTGTAAAAATCAACATGGGGTCTCAGGTAATCCAAAACCTCTTCGGTTGCATTGCCGTTGGATACGTACGCATTTTTGAAGCCGAGCCGATGGGTTTCGGAAAAAATATGAACGGCCCACTCACTCGTTATCAGTGGCTCATTGTAGGTGCTGGTAAAAATGCTGGCCCCGTATTTTTTACCAAGCTGGATAATCTCCTCAGCTGATGTACCAATCGGTGGTGATAGCGCGGACGAATCGCGTAATGCTTGTGAGGTAATCCAATTCTGACAGTAGCTACAGTGGAAATCGCACCCCAACATTCCAAAGGAAAGAGTGCTGGCCCCCGGTAGAACGTGGAAGAAAGGTTTTTTTTCGATCGGGTCAATTTGAGTCCCGGCAACATAGCCCCACGGTACCCTCAATTCGTTTTTGTCATTGAACCGCACCTTGCAAATCCCCGAAAATCCAGTTGGAATAAAACAACGGTGTCCGCAAGCAAAACAGCGGACGCCATCCTTTTCGGGCTTCCAGAGCTCTCCCCGGCGGGTGAGTGACGCGAGATGCTCCTTCAGGTTCATAAACGTAATATTGGCACGTTTCAGCGGAAGTAAAACCGGTTTATCGAAGATTGTTGAAAAACAGGCACTGTTTTCGCACGGAGCACTCATCACAGAGTGGCTTTCGTGCTTTGCACACACGACGCCCGTGGAGAATGAGCGTGCCATTGAGAGCGCTCCAAGTGTTTTCGGGAAACAGCTTTCTGAGCTCGAACTCTATTTTTTCTGGAGTCTTGGATTGGGCCCAGCCGAGTCGTTGGCTCACTCTGCTCACATGTGTGTCCACAGCGATGGCCGGGAGGCCGAAGGCCTGATTTAGGACAACGCTTGCCGTTTTTCGTCCCACGCCACGGAGGGACGTGAGCTCGTCAAGAGTTTTGGGAACGACACCCCCAAATCTATTGATTAGATCCTGCGAAAGCGACTTCAGTGCCCTCGCCTTCATCCGAAAAAAGCCACAGGAATGGATGAGTTTCTCGATTTCCGAAGGCTTGCCGGTCGCCAGTGAACGAGCATCAGGAAATCTTTCAAAAAGCGCCGGCGTCGCCTTGTTCACTTGGGAGTCAGTACACTGCGCCGATAAGACAACCGCCACGAGAAGTTGAAACGGACCAGAATAGGTGAGCTCCGTTTTTACGTCCGGGTACTCAGCCGCTAATTCGCGAAAGACCTTCAAGGCGTCCATGAAGGTGTTTGGATACTTTTTACCATCAACGCTGGCAAGCTTAACCCGATTCGACCACATCTCACCTCCCATCACGCGGCAAATGGAGGGCCTTGCGTTATCCCGAATTGAAAAATATCCTTAAAACTCATCGCGCCGCCGTGGTGGAATTGGCAGACACGCTGGTCTTAGAAGCCAGTGCCTTTGGCGTGGGGGTTCGAGTCCCTCCGGCGGCAGATTGCAGATCTCTCACTTGAGGAATTTCAATAACTTATAGGTTTTGCCACTACGCAATTGCGTAGTGGTTATAGCGGAGCCACTACTTTGCCGAAAAGAAAAGGTATGGGCTATCAGGTCAACATTCGCCGGAAACGTCGTGCGCCAGATGTCGTTTCGAACGCTTCTCGGGCTTGGCGCGCTCCGTAACAGCCAAACCTACCAAGAGCTATACGGCGTCACTCCTCCAATTATGTGACAACCCGATAGGCGGGGATTTTTCAGAGTAAAAAAATCGCTCCAAGATCGCCGGCAAGAGAAAAAGCCCCACCCACCAGATAGCCACCGAGGCGAGCAGCGAAATCCAGCCAAGACTTCTCAAGACCCCAGCGCGTGCGAAAACGAGCACGCCGAAGCCGATGCCGGCCGTGATCAGTGCCAGGTTAATGCTGGCCGCCAGGTCGCGAGCTGCCTTGAACCCGGACCCGACCTCCTTTGCGCGGTGGACGATATGAATCGGCACGTCGATTCCCATCGCCACGAAGGTGGGAATGATGGTGATATTAAAGATGTTGAACTTCACGCCGAAAATGGCCATGAGTCCCATACCCACCGGCAAGGCGATGAGCAAGGGAACGTAACTCAAAAGTGTATCCGACCATTTGCGTACGTTGACCCAGATGAAAAACCCTACGGAGAGAAAGATCACCAAGAGGATCTTCGTTCCGTCGGTGGTGATAAGATTCAGAATATCCGAGAAAACCACCGCATCGGAGCCGGTGAGGAGATTCGGGAAACGCCCTTCGATCTCTCGGATCATATTCGCATAGAGGTGGACATTGTGCGCGTCATTCAGCTTGATGGCAGGATAGAAGTATATTAAAAAGCCGCCTTGCTGAGTGCCCCGAAGCGCATCCTGCACGTGCTTGGGGATCTCCTCGAAGACGAAGGGCTTTGCCGCGACCCAGTTTCGCACCGTTTTTGCCGGCACATCCAGGGATTTTTCCAGCCATTTGTCTTTCAAAGGCCCAAGCTTTTCTTGGATCCGCAACAGAACCGCCTCCTTTTCCACCTGTTGATCGGGAACAATGGTCGCACCGCTAACGAGTTCGCTCACCGTTTTGGGAATGAATTTCTCCTTAAAAATCTTTTCCACCGCGACAGCTTCTTCACGGGTGGAAGCGGAGAAAGCGCTCGGAGCGGAGTTACGATCGTAAATGACATCGATGAGATGCGAGATTCTCTCCATCTTCGCGGAGTGTTTCATCAGCTTGTCGAAGTCGTACTCAAAGCCGACGGTGGATCCAAAGGCGATTAAGGCGATGGTAACGATTGTACCCGCGACCAGTCCCTTGGGTAGGGAAAGGGTGGGCAATTTCCAGACGTCCAGCTTCTTGGCTTGAGCGTTGAGTGAGATATCCACCTTGAGCCAGCGAGCCAGAGCGGAAAAACAGGTAAGGTGACAGAGTAGGACTGCGGTGATACCGGTGCCGCAAATGAAACCGAACTCCGAGAAAGCGCGGAAGCTACTAAAGCACAAGGAGTAGAATGCGAAGGCTGCGGCCATGGCGCCCACGAACACCGAGTGCCCGCTGCTTACCAGTGTGCGGTAGACGGGATCCGGATCGTTACTCGATGGCTCCAGCTTTTCGAGGCGCAAGCGCAAGAGCATGTGAATTCCGTAATCCACGCCCAACCCCGAGACGATTCCCATCAAGAATCCGGTAATAATGTTAATGTGTCCGAAGGCGAGTCGGGTAAAGCCCACCGTGAGTCCCATTCCAATCAGTACGGGAATGAAAATGAGCAACATCCCTCGGAAAGTGCGC
>CAZRVZ010000155.1:0-21392 GCA_964603655.1 uncultured Pseudobdellovibrionaceae bacterium
TGTAAGCATTATAATATTCGAAACATGGGAGCAGTTTTTCAAGTTTGTACTGGACTCAAAGCAATTCCAGCTAATCCCGATGAAACCGGGCTAAAACGCAATCCCTCAAATCATGCTCCGCTCGCTGGCCAAAGGGAGTGCTCCGCCCGCATCCGTCCCGTCAAAGGCAAAAAACCTGCAAACGCGACGATCACGGATAAAAAACACGATAAACTGCCCAACTCCTTCCGTGGACGTCTCCTTTTTTGCTACGCACGGCGCCTCACCGGGAATCGCTGCCTTTAAGACAGCGGCATAATGTATACAGGTTCGCCGGCCGCGGCCCCCAGCGTTTCCGCCGCGACTTTAGGAATGAGCGCGGTGCCGCGGTAGATTTCATGGGAAGTCTGAACGCAGCGAAATTCATCATCGATATACGTTCCCACCAGAGCGAGATCCTTGGTTTTTCGTTTGAGCGGCTCTCGATTCAACGAATGTTTTTTCGTCGAGGCAAGGATGGAAATCTTGTCGGTCTCGGCCCAATAGTGAGGGCCTCCGTCGAATGGGTCGATGTGTTCCTTCCATTGAAAGCCGATCTTTTCCAGCATGTGTTTGACCGGCTCGGTCTCCGTTCCAACCTTTCCGATGGCATCACGCACCTCTCCGGATAATAGACAGGTGTAGATGTCTCCCTTGGGAAATAGCGTGGTGACGAACTCCTTATTTTTACGAGAAAGTAGATCGGCCTCTTGGTAAGAAAGATTGGTGAATCGACGCCCGACGGCCTCCCAAAGGATACTCTCCCCCGCCTCCGTGAGCGGCGGCATCAGCTCCGAAAGAACATAATTTTTAAACCAGCGCCGTCGCATTTTGATAAAAAGAAACCGGGCGAACGAGAGTTGACGGCCGAGCTTGTGGGGTTTTCCTCGATACTCCGGATTCAGGACAAGCGCCCCTACTTCGGTCGGGCCATCGTACTCGTATTTAAGTCTGAGCACTTTGTGAATAAACCCGGAATGAATGGTTTCGCTGTACTTTTGAATTTCCCTCAGTTCGAAAAACATATGCGGCATGGTAGGCGATCCGTGCCGAGCGATGATCATGGACGTTCCGATGAGGTTTTTTTCGTCAGCCGTTTCAAGCACCAGGATGTATTCCCGCTCGAACTTATCCTCGAGCGTTCCGCTAAATGACGCCACCGATTTGGTGATTTTCTGTTTCAAAACCTCTCGATCGGAAGGCAGATTGATGAAGTAAACGAGCTCGGACAGTCGAAGCAGGGCTTCTAGGTCAGCCTCGCGCACGCTTCTAATGAGATAGTTCGATTCCACTAAAAAGCCCCGACCGGAAGTGACATTAACTTAGTATAAAAATGAACCGCGGAATCGAGCTGTTTCAAGAAATTGTACTCATTCGGGCGATGCACGTTGCCGATGCTAATTCCGGGGCCAAAAACGAAGGCGTGGGCTCCGGCTCTTTGGTAAACACTGGCCTCGGTGGACGAGGCCTTCGTCTTGCAAACGGGAGTGATGCGACAACTTTTGAGAATTTTTGAGGCCTGTTTCATGAGCGGGCTTTCCCTCTTTCCCTTGAGCGGAAAGTTCACCTCCTGATAGCTGATTCGTAAACCCATCTTTTCAATCCCGTCTACCAAACGGTTGCGAAGCCTTTCGATATCAATGTCGGGCAGTACCCTCACGTCGAAGGTCAGTTCGATGGATTTTTCAAGAGTCTGCGCCTGCGTTAGGCTTAATGTGCAGGTCGCCGGCGTGAACCTGGGATCGCGCCTTTTGAGGAGATCTCGACTCGTCTCATTTAAAAAGTCCACTAGCTTGAAAAGTCTGGCCGACACCGTGTTGGACGCCGCGGTCACTCTAATTTCGCATTCATCCGGGATTCGATTCGGGTTCGTGCCCGCGGTTATCGAATCAATGCCGCAAGCGCGTTTAAAGCAATCGGTGAGCCCCTTCACGAGCGCGTTTTGTCCCAGCTCCGGGGTACTGCTGTGGGCGGAGCGCCCTTTCCATCGACGAACATCGGAATTTGCGCCCTTGGGCTCCGACCTTGGAATGCGCACCGTAAACACCAGATGGCCCTTATGTGCGTAAATGAGTTCCAGATTGGAGGGCTCGCCCACAATCGCAAAGCGCGGTTTCAGCATTCCGGAACTGAGCAATTTCGTCGCCCCCACCAATCCGCGTTCCTCTCCGTACGTCCCGATCAGGCAAATGGGGCGTGGCCACGGGCGTGCATTGCGCGCTGCCAGAATTTTACAAAGAAAATCCAGCTTAACGTCGGCAGTTCCCAAGCCGTACACTCGACTGCGCGAAACCGTCGCTTGGAATGGGTCCTGGTTGGTTTTAGTCCAAAGTTGCGGATTACCCGCCGACACGGTGTCGAGGTGGGTATTAAAGGCCATCAGACCCGGCGAGGATAGTTCGGCGTTATACGCAATCAGATTCACAAACGATGCCCCGTTCTCTACAACCCTCTGTTCCTCAACCTTGAGGCCACTCTGCACGAGCAGCGGTTTCAAAAACTGTACGAGATTATCGTTACTGAGGTGCGTTTCGCTATTGATTCGAATGGCTTTTTCAATCCACTCGCTGGGCAGCAAAGACATTAATTCCCCTGAGTTCGGGTGACGGTTTTAAGACGAAATGCTCGCGACAAACCCACGACTAGCCAAAGGGTATCGTGGGAGCTGGTATTGTCAAACGCAGCGAGCCGGCACATGATTAATGCGCATAGTCAAACGCTTGAAACCATTGGAAAAGGGTCAATTGTAATTGAGCAAAGCGGGTCAGCTGTGCTACACGTGTTGCGACTCGACGCTTTAAAGAGCCTGTTCGCGTTGCGAAGACACCAGGTAACACAGGAAATGCTCTTTAAGGGGTCAATCCCTCGAGGTGATTCTTGCAGGAGCTTCAGTCCACTGAAGCCATATCCAAGGCCGTACGGAGCGTGGAATCGCTCGCCACGTATACCTTTAAGGATCCACAAACGTTGATTGAGGCGCTCACCCACTCCTCATTTTTCAACGAGGCAACCGCCACCCAGGCTCCCGTGGCGCCCAGCGATAATGAAAGGCTCGAGTTTTTGGGCGACGCAGTGATTGGACTCGTGGTAGCCCGCGCACTCATGGAGCGGTTCCGCTCAGCCTCGGAGGGACTGCTTTCCAAATGGCGAAGTCAGCTAGTAAGTCGAAAAACATTGGCCGAGATTGCCCAACGGCTGGGCTTGGGGGATCACGTTTTGCTGGGAAAAGGAGAGCGCCGGACCGGCGGAGCTGAAAAGCGCTCGATTCTTTCTTCGGCGTTTGAGGCGGTGGTGGCCGCACTTTACTTGGACGGTGGTATCCAGGTGGCGACGCAATTTTTGGAGCGGGTTTACCAGCCACTCATGACTGAGCTCCACGCCGAACCTACGATGGTGGGTGGCAATATGCAGGATTCCAAAACGGTGTTACAGGAACGGTGCCAGGCTTTTTACCGGGTTGCGCCCGGGTACCGGGTGATGGAGTCCTGGGGACCCGAGCACGAGAAGTTTTTCCGGGTGGAGATTGCTGTTAACGGAAAGGCCATTGCCGACGGCTATGGCCGGAGTAAAAAGGAGGCAGAGCAAAACGCAGCACGTGTTGCGCTTGAGCTTTTGGGGTTTTAAATGTCGGAAGTGATTAAAATTTTTAAAACGGGGTACGTGGCCATCGCGGGTCCTACGAACTCGGGAAAATCGACCCTGTTAAATGCCCTTGTTGGGGAAAAGGTGTCCATTGTTTCGCCCCGGCCGCAGACGACCTACCACGGCGTTCGCGGCATAGTGACCCGGGAAAATTATCAGATGGTGTTCGTGGATACTCCAGGACTTCAGAACTATCGGGCACGGGTGGCCCAGCTGCTCAACCGTGTTTCCGATCGAAATGTATCGGTGGCCGAAATCACCCTCTGGGTTTTCGACGTCGCCGAGGAAAGTTTTTCCAGGAAATTCGAGCGACTGGCGAAACGAGTTGGCCAGTCCGGCACACCTCAAAATCGAATCCTGATACTCAACAAAATTGATAAAATTGCCAAACTCAAATTACTCCCACTCCTGGAATGGCTCCATTCTTTAAACCTTTTTTCAGCGATTATTCCCATCAGCGCGCGAAAGGCGGACGGGCTGGAGGCAGTCCTATTGGAGGTAGAAAAGCGGCTTCCCGAGGGCCAGGCAATGTTCCCCGAATCGGTGAAATCGGATCGTACCCTCCAGTTTCAGATTACCGAGTGGGTAAGGGAGCAGGCCTACCACCGGCTATATGAAGAATTACCCTATTCGCTGTGGGTCGAGCTCGAGAGGTGGGAAGAGTCGGATAATGACGTAAAGGCTTACGCTACGATTCATGTGGATGGGCGCTCCAAAAAGGGGATGGTCATTGGAAAAAAAGGCGCGAAGCTCAAGGAAATCGGAACGTACGCTCGTCAATCGTTTGAAAAGAAACTGGGCAAGAAGTTTTCCCTGTTTCTGAACGTGGATTATCAGCCCGATTGGCAGCGCGACCGCAACGGGCTTCAGAGGTATTTGGAGTTATAATGTTTACGGTCTGGATCATCGGCCGCACGAATGTGGGCAAATCAACGCTCGTGAATGCGCTTCTGGGCTATTCACGTTCCATTGTTTTCGATGAGCCCGGAACGACCCGCGATGTAGTCTCGGATGTCGTGGATTGGGGCAAAGGGGCGATTCGCGTCTGTGATACCCAAGGCATTTTTGGTGAGGCGGATCTGAAATGGCTCGACTCGCAGATTCCGAAACCGGCCATCCTATCGGCCAGGCCATCAGAAAAACCCTCGGAGGCATCATCAAAAGATGCATCGGTGGTACCGTCCGAAAAAGCGAGTGTCATTCTCTTCGTCGTGGATGCGACCAGTGGCGTAACTCCATTTGACGAAATGATCGGGGAGTTAGTGCGCCGCTCTGGGCTACGGGCCCTTATGGTCGTTAATAAAATCGATGTACCCTCAGGCGAAGGGGCTTCGGCCTTCTCGTCGTTGGGTATGGATGACTCGGTCGAGGTTTCGGCGGTGCATCGCCGTGGATCGGCTGGAATCCGGGAGTGGGTTCTTAACGTTCAGCAGGGTGGGGACACTACAGCGGTGAAACCCGCCATCAGGCTTGCGATCATCGGGCGACCCAATACGGGAAAGTCGACGCTGCTCAATCGATTGGCACGTGAAAAGGTATCACTCGTGAGTCCGCAGCCACTAACCACGCGCGATCCAGTGTTTTGCGATCGAATAGTCAAAGGACAACTGGTGAGGCTTATCGATACGGCAGGTTTGCGGCGCCCGCGTAGTCGTATGGAACGCATCGAGGAATTCAGCGTCAAATCAACGACAGAAACGATCGATAGGGCCGAGGTTGTGTTTTTGCTCATTGATAGTCGCGAGGGGCTGACCGACCAGGACATGCGCATTCTGGGCCTTCTGGAGCGTCGCCATAAGCCCTCGGCCATTCTTTATAATTTTTGGGATCGTTTGTCCCGACCCGAACAACGGACCGTATGGGAAAATCGCACGGCGGCCGTTCAAAACTTCGAAACCATGCCGATAAGCGGCAAGACCGGTTACAACTTGAATCGTCTTTTGCCGCTCGGTGTGGATCTCTCCGAAAGAGGCGGCGAGCGCATTCCTACCGGTAAATTCAATTCGATCATCCGATCCATTATCGACAAGAACCCACCGCCGAGTCGCGGACGTGGCAACTTCAATATTCTTTATGCTATCCAGGCCTCGGCCCGTCCACCGACATTCGTATTTTTCATGAATCGCAAGGAAAATTTCCCGGGAAACTATAAGAGCTATTTAGAAAACGAACTGCGAAGCGCCTTCGGCTACAAAAGCCAGCCCATCCGCCTGCTTTTTCGCGCTAAAAGCGGCGGTCAGTCCAGGTCCGCGAACTGATTCTGCCTCATCGCTTCGTACAATACGATCGCAGCACTTTGGGAAAGATTGAGGCTGCGGACCAGTTCCCGTCGAATGGGTATGAGAAAAAAAAGTTCGGCGAACTGGGAGCGCATCGTTTGGGGCAGGCCTTCTGTTTCATTGCCGAAAACGAGATAGCACGGCGGCGAAAAAGCCGTAGTAGTATAGGAACGGCTTGCGAATTTGCTGAAGAAAAAGAGCCTTTCCGGGCGCTCCGCTTCCAAGAAAACCTGCCAATTGAGATGCTCTCTAATGGTGACGTGGGGCCAATAGTCCAGCCCCGCCCTTTTTACCGCCGCGTCGGAAGTGGAAAAACCCAGCGGGTGAATCAGGTGGAGTGTCGCACCTGTCGCTGCGCACAGGCGCGCAATCGACCCGGTATTTTGCGGAATGACAGGTTGAAACAAAACGATGTGGAAATTAGGCGCCATCGCAGAATCGGTAACATAATGGTGACAATTCCGCCAAGTAACCCCGCGTGCGCCCAGCTTGCCGCCAACTTGCCACCCGCTTGTAAAGCCTCACCGACCGCCCTACATTAGCCTGCGATGCAGACCGAGCACATCGTAACAAAACCAGCCCCCCCAAAAAATCCTGTAAGGCGCCTACACATCAAGACATTCGGTTGTCAGATGAATGTCTATGACTCCGATCGAATGGAGCGCCTGCTGCTGAGTCAAGGGTTGGTGAGAGTGGAATCGATGCGGGAGGCCGATGTGATTCTCATCAATACCTGTAGCATTCGCGACAAGGCCGAGCATAAGGTGCTGAGCCTTTTGGGGCAGCTGAAGCCGCTAAAGATTCAAAATCCTGACCGGGTAATAGGAATCGCGGGCTGTGTCGGTCAACGCATCGGCCGATCTCTGCTACAGCGCGTGCCCCACCTCGATTTTGTACTGGGTCCGGATGCGATCGACAGTGTGGGCGAGATTGTAGAGTCGGTGATTCAGCAGGGGGAACGGCGTTTGGAGGCTACGCTCGATTCAGACGGTAGGAGTTATTCACTGCCGGGATTGCCTGGACCAAGTCTGCCGTCGGAATATGTAACAGTAGTGAAGGGGTGCGATCATTTTTGCACCTACTGCATCGTGCCCTTTGTTCGAGGGCGCGAGAAGAGCCGCTCGATCGATGAGATTGAGGCCGACGTTTCTCGACTAGTCGCCGGTGGAACTCGGGAGGTGACTTTTCTGGGACAAAACATCAACACGTACGGCAAGGGTAATGGAGAGTCGCTCGGTCAGCTTCTCGAGCGGGTTCATGGAATTGATGGTTTGCAACGGATTCGCTACGTGACATCGCACCCGAGGGATTTGGGGTGTGACCTCATCGATCAATTCGGCCGACTGGAAAAGCTCTGCCCCGCGCTGCACCTGCCGTTTCAGTCGGGAAGTGATTCGATTCTTAAGAAGATGTCGCGTCTTTATACTCGCGGTGAATATCTCGGTAAGGTAGATTTGCTCAGAAAGAGTCGGCCCGACCTGGCATTGTCTACCGATGTGATCGTGGGTTTTCCGGGGGAGACGGAGTGCGACTTTGAAGAGACGTTAAGCGTTTTGAGAGAGGTCAGATTCTCATCAGCGTTTCTTTTTACCTACTCACCGAGACCTGGAACGAAAGCAGCACTCCTGGTGGACGATGTGCTTCAAACGGTGAAAGAGGAGCGTCTGAAGGTGGCCCTCGAATTGGTTCGTGGAATCATCGAATCCGAAAACAGACACAAAGTCGGGAAAACGGTGTCGGTTTTTGTGGAGTCAATTGACAAAAAGGGTCTCTATTATTTTGGACGCACTCCCCATAATAAAATTGTTCACGTTCTTAACGCCGGTCCGGCGACGCTTGGAAAATTCATAGATGTAGAGATCTCCGAGGCGAACGCCTCGAATCTGAAGGGGTATTATATCGATGCTAACCGACGAAATCGAAAAGCCGTTCATTGAAAGTCTCCCCCACTTTTTTAAAAAACCGCAGATTCCGCAGTCCTGTTTTATCGCGCCTGGCGCACAAATAATTGGGGACGTGGTATTGGGCGAGCAGTCCAGTGTTTGGTTCAACGCGGTGATCCGAGGGGATGTAAACTTTATTCGAATCGGATCGCGAACAAATATTCAGGACCTAACGGTAATTCATGTCGCTTCGATTAATCATCCGACCGTGATCGGGGATGACTGCACGATTGGACACTCGGCGGTTTTGCATGCAGCTCGAATTGGAAATCTCGTCCTGGTCGGGATGGGGTCAATCATCCTGGATGGGGCGGAAATTGAAGATGAAGTGATTATCGGTGCGGGCAGCCTGGTGACACGCGGAACGCGGATCCCAAGTGGCTCCAAGGTATTGGGGAGGCCGGCGAGGGTCGTGGGAACGATATCTCCCGAGGAGCGCAATCATCTCAGGTGGAGCGCTGGTCGGTATCAGGAGTTGACCCGGTGTTATCTCGCCCAGCTCTAGTGGCTACCGAGCGACGATGATGGACCACTGACGATTTCTAAGGCTAAGCGCTCCAAAGCAAAGGCACAAAAACACGAAGGTAATCGGCTGGAGTATCGATATTCCGCCCAGCGCATCCAATCCATAAACAACGAGTGCGATAACGAGTGGGATCGCAGCCATTCTGGCACGTTCACGCATCACATCGGAAAGTCCGGATTTGAACGTGAAGTAGCCGAAAGTGACGAGCGAAAGGGGGTGAAATGGCGACAGGAGCGTGCCGGCTGTTACTCCGTCAACCAGTGCGGCATGAACGACCTCAGTGTTCAGGTACCTGGTCAACCCCGGAAGTATCTGGAAGTAGCTGTAGGAAAAATTTCCGGTTAAAAGACCGAGCGACACCCCCGAAACGAATGTAACCAGCGCCGACGCATGGGGCTGTTCCGCCGGAGCCAAGAAAGCCAGCACCACCTCGGCCATTCCAGATGTGATGGTGAAGGCACCTACAAAGAGCCCAAAACAGATCCACCGAAACAAAAGGAGTTCGGTGCCGAGGGCTCGCCAATTCAGCTTGTGAGGGGTAATGAGGATTCCCAGAAGCAAAGACGAAGCAACCAGAATAAATCTGTCGCTAACCGCAAAACCTGAAATGAAAAGGGAGGCTAAAAACACCCCGGCACAGGTCAGTAGCGATTGAATTAAAAACGATCGCGAGACGACAATTGCTTCGCGACTACGGAATAAAGAACGCGCTCGAACTCCGACTGTGAATAGGATAGCCAGCGCAAAGTAGCGAGGAGTGAGAAGGTGAGTAAAGGATGAGTTCTCCCATTGTAAGGAGAGAAAAAAGGCCGATAAAGTAGCGCAGATTACCGGCTCGGCGATTCCCATGGCGATGGAGTTCTTGGTATATTGCAATGGGAACAACGCAGCCAGCATTGCGGGATTCCAGATCCCAACCAGAAACCCGACAGTTTTGGGCCAGACTACCTTTTTGATGTGGCTCGAATGTTTTAAGGCAATTGCCCAGGTCAAAAGTATACAGAGTCCGAACACATTTTTTTCGATGAGAACCATACGGCTCATGGATTGCCACGCCAATTCGGTGACGTGGGTCGGGTTCATTCCCGCCGCCAGAAAAAGGTAAAGACAGGTGGCGGTGGACAGGCGAACTGGAATGGAGAGTGCCATCGCAAGCACCCACCCGATAAGTGGCAAAAGAGCCAGCGGCAGGGCGAAGGAAACGGGAAAAGACTTGCGAATCTGCACTCCCGTCGGTGCCGACAATTGAACGGAATAGGTCCACGACGCGCGCAGAAAAAAACGGGAGGTGTGGTAACTGCTGATGCGAAGCTCGCAACGCTTGAGAGTTCCCGAAGCTCTCACGGGATTGGTCGAGCGCAAGAATGTCGCCTCGACGTCGGACTGTTCCCCACCGACTATTAGGGAGCAGTGAGAGGCAATGCTATCCTGAAATTCCTTATCAATCGCAAGTGATTGCCCCCACCTGGCAAGGGCAACATGTTCTTCATTCCAGTCGGAGCGGATCAGCCCGAAAGAGGCTATGACGAGAACGGTCAGAAAAAGTGGAATGCGCATAATTAGGCTAATTAGGTGCCGATTTTTCTCAATGGCTTTTCAGCTGAAAAACCATTGAGAAAAATCGGCACCTTATACAGTATAACTTCTCGACTCGTTGACTTGCTGCATCGAAAAGTCTACATTCTCCCGGAAACTTCTGACCGGAGGAAATATGGTTAAAATAGTTTGTATTATCAGCATGTTAACTTCCATTGGTATGACGGCTGATACCGAGCTTTCCCAGGCGGAAAAGGACCAGATTGAGTCCGTTCTAAAGTGGGTCTATTCCAGCGAAAATGCGAATACAAAAAACCCCATGAACTCCACTACCGTAAAGGTAAATGACGCTAACGGGGAGACGCTTCTGGACCAGGAAAAAACCAAGGCTCTGAAACTGGGCGCCGCCCCGGCGAATCAGAACGCACTCCTGCGTCAGGCTCAGAAAAAAGCGACCGACGCTTATAATAAATCCTACTGTGAGTCCATTCTTAAGAAGAAATTTCCAGATCTGAAATGTGATTCTCCGGACGGGCGCCAGTCATCGAAGGCTCACGACAATGTGGCTCTGCTGACGCGAACCTGGATGACACCGTCATATGCGTTAAATGATATGAAACCCAAGGGAACCACAAAGCTCAAACTTTGGTCGGATGATTATTGGAGACTGCAGTGGGGCGCGACGTCCTATCGGTATGTCCAGGGCGAAAGTTTTGAAACCTATAAGGATGCGGTCGGAAATTACAAGCAGCCCGCAGATTGGAAAATGGCCCTGGGCCAGTTGGGACAATTAAACGAAACGGTAGCAAGCTGGTCGCCTGCTGAGAAATACGATCTCACCGTTGGCGATGCTCAGTTCACGCTGACTAATGCGCAAAAAGCCGTAGGCAGTCGGGTGGCGAACGAGGACGGCGATGTGGAGCCGTGGATGGGGATTTGTCATGGCTGGGCTGCCGCCGCCATCATGGTCCCGCGGCCAGAGCGTCAGGTTATCGCAAAGGGTTCCGGGGTGCAGATCACCTGGTATCCGCATGACATTCGAGCCATGGCATCTCTCGCTTGGGCCGAGGGAAAATCGGGCTCCAACTTCGTGGGCGGACGCTGTAATTCAAAGGATGTTAAGGCGCACCCCAATGGGCGTCTCATTCAGGACGAATGTTTCGACAACGCCCCTAATACCTTTCACCTGGCTCTCGGGAATCTCATCGGAAAGGCCGGTCTATCTTTCGTGATGGATAAGACGTTTGACTACGAGGTGTGGAATCAACCCATCTATAGTTATGAGTTTACCTACTTCAATCCACTGGATCGCCTGAAGAGAAGCAGCGACTGGAGGAAAGTCGCGGTCGCCTACGATAAGAACTTCAAAAAGGCCGATCGCTTCCAGAAGCCACTGACTCGCGGGGTTTGTTCCAGGGCGGGCAGCTGCGATGATTCGGAAATTTCTCACATGGTCGGTGTCATCGCCACCGTGGTGTATCTGGCCGAGGTCACCCCGATTCCCGGGGACGAAGTGAACGAGAATAGGCTGGTGAGGGAGACCTACACCTACGATCTGGAGCTTAAAAAAGACAGAACAAAATATCTCGCTACCGGTGGTGAATGGCATTACAACTCGCATCCCGATTTTCTTTGGCTGCCGACGAAGGATTCGGTCGCGACCACCGTGTATGACGGCGTTGAAATCGATGTCGATCTCGACTCTGGGCCGTCCCAGGAACTCACAAACCTTGCACGCGGTTCACGCGAGAATGCGGGTGCCAGTCGGCATTCCTACCCGCTCCGGCGCGTGATGGACAAGCTCGTCGAGGGGTCTGAATCGCGCTAGAAGGGGCTAGGCCGTGCGCAACAATTTCCGTTCGTTAGGCGTGATTGCCTTTATATCTGCGGTCGCAGCTCACGGCGCCTATCAGCCGGATAGCCGTAACGGCGAGTGCAAAGCGGCATGGTCCCAGCAGCAGGATAACAACTTCAATTCAGCGGGGTCTGAATCTTTCCAAGACTATTACCTACGACTCAAACGCTCGGATTGTTTTAAGGAATGGCTGGTCGTGGTTTACATGGCGGCCGACAACAGTCTTTCGCCCTATTCCTGGCGCGATCTCTGGGAAATGGAGGCGGTGGGTTCGACGGTGTCCATGGATGTCGTCGTGTATCGCGATGGTGAGGAGGCGGGGGCCGATTATTTTTACGTCGCGCAAAACCCGCGTCCCCCCGACTACGCCTTACGACTCCAAAAGCACATCCAGCGCAACAAACTTCAGGGGTACCAGCC
The DNA here is from genome assembly GCA_964603655.1 of uncultured Pseudobdellovibrionaceae bacterium. Lineage (GTDB taxonomy): Bacteria > Bdellovibrionota > FAC87 > UBA2466 > UBA2466 > JACPWY01. Next base: position 12,220 of record CAZRVZ010000155.1, read on the forward strand.
CGAGGTGCAGGAGGAGCGGTTTTTAAGTGCCGAGGGGCGTTCGCTTATCCGTTCGCCTACGGTCCGGAAATTCGCCGAGCAAAACAGCGCTGATCTCAGAGTAGCCGGCGGTTTTATCCGTTGGGCATTTAAAAAGTTTCCGAGTCGCCGTGTTTTACTCGTGGGCTGGAGCCATGGAGAAGGGTTCGACGCACGCTTGGATGCGAAAGTGAACGGGAAACAGGGCGGATTCGCCTTTGACGAGCATTGTCGTGCTAACCGTTCTTGTGATGAGCGCATGCATGTGACAGAGATGGCCCAGGGACTTTCCGCACTACTCACCGAAGTTCGGCACGGCCAGCCCGTAGATATTCTGGGGAGTGATGCGTGTTTGAACCAACAACTCGAGTTCGCGTTTGAGTGGAGGGGGGTAGCCGACTATGTGTTCGGATCCTCTACGATTGTTCAAAAAAAAGGATTTAACTACCGAACGCTCCTCGATCGCATAGCGCATAATCCCCTGCAGGAAACGGCCGTTCTGGCGTCGCGAATCCCTGAAATTTACGCGAGCGGCGTGAACCCGAATAATCACAGTCGGTATTCGAGCTATCGGGATGAGCAGGCGACGATGGCGACCTGGACGATGTCCGAAATCTCACGCCTGGCCTGGGCGATGGATGACATCGCAACGGAACTCGCCGCCTACATGGACGCAGCAGGATCACCGACGGAGCGCGCTCTGCGAGTCCGGTTTCTGTTAGACCTCATGGGAGTGGACGCTCAGTCGGAGATTCGCCTGGGCAAAGATGTTTTTAAGACACCCATCCGATTGGGCGGCGTCTCCATGGATCTGTACAACTTTTTGCAGGTCCTCGGCGCGTGGCTCCGAATTGAAAGAGACGCAGTCGATGAGGCCGCCAAAGACGCTGATGGTGGAGTTTGGGACAAACGAATCGGCACGGTGAATGCGGCCCGCGCGCTACTTTCTCGGAGTGTCCTAGCCAGCTTTGTTGGCCCGAAATATTTTGAGGGATTAGTGAAAACATCTCTTGGGGTGGCCATTTGGGCGCCCAATCAATTTGAAGATTTCGGTGTGATGTTGCCCCAGCTTGCTAAAAGCGCCTTCTACCTAGAATCCCTGCGCGCCTCCGGCGGGTGGGCGCGGCTTATGCAGAGGCTATCTCGCTAAAATTTATTTCGCCGTACCCGTAGCGGTAATCTCACCCAGATCCTTATTGGTGAGGCTGTTGGATACAATTGAATCGCGCACCAGGACCTGGACTTCTATCGTGTTGAGGTCGCCCTTGGCCGTTTTTTTGCACGCTATCTTCGAATCGCCACGGCTGGCCGAAATGCGACTGAAACCCTGGTCCGTGACTATCGTTTCCGTGGTGGGTCTGTAGGCGTCGGCCGGTCCAGATGTTGACGCCGTGCCGCCCGAGGGCTGAAGACCTGAGGTAATTTCGCAAGAGACTTTGGCGTTGTTGGCGTTTAAGAGTTTTATCTCCGTCTTAAAGCCGCAACTTGCGACGAGAATTACCACAACCATGATTGCAATCGGTTTTTTCATAAGAGTTCTCCTAATTTCCCAAGGCCGCTTCCCAGCCCTCGATATCGTTGACTCCGGGTTCGCCGTCTTTGCGATCCAGCTCTTCAATGACCAAAGTAAGTCGGTACTGTTCCTCATCGAACTTATCCAAACAGGTGAACTGGTAATCCTGAAGTGTCCCCGCCACATACCCATCGCGCGCGACTCCGCCGACCGGAGAAAACGTGAGCCCGACGCCCCGTTGCCCTGAAGCCAGTGCATTGGATGCGTACCGGTTGTTGGGCCGGTTGTAGGCTTTGAGTGAATTACCCGAGGGGATTTCGAACTCTCGTTGTGAATCATCGGTAACGACGAAGTAATTCCAAACATGGGCGGGAAAGTCGGCAACGATTACCTTTGCCGGGCCATTGAAGCACTCCTTGGGAGTTAGATTGAAATCGGTGTAGGGGACACCGGGCGTACTGGAAGGTCCGAAACAATCGACCGCGGACGTACCCCAGTTAGGCAAAAATCCGTTTCGATTGGATGCCATGTAGTAATAGGGACGAAATGTCATAAGCTCACAGGAACTCTTGGTATCGGCTGTCATCGTCAATATTAATTTACTGTAAAAGAGTTGGCCTTCTGGAATCTGAGTGCGGCAGGCGGCAATGGTGCCCGGCTTTGAGTTGGGCGGAATTTCACACGTCGCGTGTTTAACGATGCTCCCTGCGTCCGTATCTTTATTTAAGGCTTCGTACAATGTGCCGACCGTGACCGTCAGGGGCTTAATCCCGGTGGCATCAGACGATGGGCTGGGCACCGCCGCACCACCCGAGGAGGTACTTGATTCAGGGCAGCCGCAGAGTACGAGGGCTAGCGAAAATTTCAAAATGTATCTATTTCTAAACATGGAACCTCTAAACATAAAACACTTTCCAGCAAAGGGTTTACGGATCGTTCGCTTTGGAAATGTATAAATGCAATCGCGATGCCAGTAATTTTAGGCTGACCAATTGTGAAAAATGGCACGTGTCTAGTCATTGAACGGCTGAATTGTGAAGGTTTGGTAAATTAGTCTAATGAATCCGGGTAAGTGCCCATCGGGTGTTGAAAACCGGTACAGTTTCGCTAATTGGCTGGGCAACGACAGTGGTGCGGGCGTGGGCAGGCTAGGGTTTGAGAAACGACTCTTTCGCGAAGCGGCTGGCCAAACGACTGGGATGGGGCTCTTTGCGTTTTTCTAGTAGTCTAAGATACGCGCCTTCATTAACGTCGGTAGCTTCGGTGTAATTAGATTTCAAATACTCACCGATGAGGCGGAATTGAGAGGCGCTTCTTTGGCTCCAGATGACATACCGGATCTCGGCCCGCGAGATCTCGAGAATGCGATCGTATTGCCACTGTAATCGTGCCTTGGGATCGGGGGGAATGGTGGTTCCTGAGTGGTAGTCAATGTAACGATTGACGGGCGGAACTCCGAGTGCAAGCGGAAGGAGTGCCGATTCATTGTCGATTAAATAGTAGCTTCCGGGATCGCCCTTCATGCGGTCGATTATGTGTTGGAGCGCGCGGGTACGGGCATGGTCCTCGGCGGTTAGCGGCGAAAGCCTGTGGAGATTCCCTGCACGTGGGGTGAAAACACCGCGGCCGTGGAGCGTAAATACAGTGGCAAGTACCAGGAGTACGGCAACTCCACTACACCTTACTATCCGAGGTAAACGAATATCACAAAGAACGAGGGCACCACCAAGACCAAAAAACAAATGTGAAAACGACCGGCCGAGCAATGCGCCACACAGTAACGTTGTGAAAACAAGATCCGAAAAGAGCCGGGATCGGCCGGGATTGGAAAAGGCGCCGGCAGGTCGGACACTCTGCAGAAGGTCGCGTACCCAGGAGAGTAAACAAAGATAGGCGCAGGCGACGACCGGATAGAATAAAAGTCTTCCGGTGCCCGACTGCCGAATCATCGAGACCGGGTCGATGTGAAACGGAAAAAATAGTGAATGCAAAAACCTGCGGGAGATTTCTAGCAGGCTATGCGGAAACGCTCCGAAATAATTCTGAGTCGATGTTACTGTCGCAAACCAGTAGCCGGAGAAATCGAAACACAGGGCAATGGTTAATAGACTCAGAGACAGCCATCCCAGCGCCTGAATGCCGCGCCGAATCGCGGCGCGAGGTCCCGAGTGAAACACCTCTGATACCAGATAGACCACGATCGCCGGGGCTCCAACGGTCTGCTTGCAATGCAGAGCCAAAACCAAAAAAAACATCGGGTGCCATCGAAAGAGGGCGATGAGGATGAAGAGATAGCTTAAATGATCGTGATAAAAGGCTCCCATTGGTGGCAAGAACCAAAAGGCTGTGAGTAACGTCCCCGCTAATACACGTTTGGAATCGATTCCGGTGCCGAGAAGTAATCGGTGCATGACCGCAGTGCTCGCGCCGCCCAATCCACCCGAGGCGATGAGTAATGCCCATCCGGGATTTAAATTTGCCGCAATCGGGACGAGCAGCCATACGGGCAGTGGGCCGAAGGGAATACTGAAATCACGGTAGAGGGTTTGCCCCGCCACCAATCGCTGAGCACCCTGAAAATCCACGGAAAGATCAAAAATATCAGTGGCACCGAAAAGCGTTGAAAGAAAGGCAAGAAAAAACCCGAGAAGAAAGAATAAAACGGTCTGGCTATTCTTCGACAATGCCGTAATAGGTGAGCCCCAGGTGATTGATGAGCTCTTCGCCGCCCAGGAATCGAAGAGTGTTATGCAATTTGAGTTGCTGAACCGTCAGGTCGTGCTCGGGCTTTAGGGCGGGAGCACACAATGGGCTCTTGAAATAAAAGGAGAGCCATTCCTGAATTCCATAAAGTTCCGAACGCGAAGCGAGATCCATAAAAAGAGCCAGATCCAGCACGATGGGGGCCGCCAGTATGCTGTCCCGGCAGAGGAAGTTAACCTTGATCTGCATCGGATATCCCAGCCACCCGAAAATATCGATATTGTCCCAGCCCTCTTTGTTGTCGCCGCGAGGAGGATAGTAGTTGATCGAAACCTGATGGTGCACCTTTCCATAAAGGCTGGGGTAAGTCTCGGCCTCTAGGATTTGATCTAAAACGCTCAGCTTGGAAACTTCTTTAGACTTGAACGACCCAGGATCCGCCAGCACCTCGCCGTCTCGGTTCCCTAAAATATTGGTCGAGTACCAGCCCGAAAGTCCCAAGAGACGCGCCTTGAGTCCCGGCGCAATAATCGTCTTCATGAATGTCTGGCCGGTTTTGAAATCGCTGCCGGCGATTGCAACCCGCATTTCGCGCGCCAACTCTTGCATGGCGGGAACCTCGACACTGCGATTGGGCGAGCCATTGGCGAACGGAACGCGCTCCTTTAATGCCGCATAGGCATAAATCTGACTCGGAGCGATGTTGGGGTCGTTTTCCAAAAGGCCCTTTTCAAATTTCGCAATTGATTGGTGGCACTCGGAGGCTTCCGTGTAACGTTCGGTACTCGCGCACCAAACCATGACCAGGCGATCGCAATCGTTTACTTTCTTAAAATCACGCATATCGGCGCGAAGCTGTTCGGCCAGGTCCCTCTTATTGGGCCCCTTTTTGACGTTAGGTCCGTCGATGAGGGCGATGTAATTGGGGTCGAACACGGCTGAATACGGTTTTACCGATTCTAACGCCGGTCGGACGCTCTGCAAAAGGTCCCGATCCAGGACCTTGGCCTTTGAGGCTGCATCATAGGCGTTGTCTGTAAAGATGTCCCAACCGCCGAAACGCAAGCCCTCTAATGGGGATAAGGGAACGAAATCTTTAATGAAAGCGGACCGATTCTCGATGCGTTTTCCCAGCCGGAGTCGCCCCATCTGGGTCAGCGATCCGATGGGCTCGCTGAGTCCGCGGCGTACCGCTTCGACCCCGGCAATGAGCGTCGTGGAGACAGCACCCAGTCCGGGAAGGAGGACCCCAAGCCTGCCAGTTGCCGGTGCAATATTCTTAATTTGGCGGTTTTGGCGTGGTTGGTGGGGTGTCATTGTTTTCAAAGGAAGCTAAGATTAATCAACGGCGTGGTCAAGAGTGAAGATAGCCAGTGAAATAGCCAGTCAAAAGGGAGTTCTGAGTGGGGATGACGGCACACCTCTGTTTTATGAGGTGTTCGGAAACGGCCCGGCGCTCATCTTGTGCAATGGTCTTCTCTGCCAGCGCGCACATTGGCGTCATCAGATTGATTACTTTGCAAAAAAATATCGGGTAGTTACATTTGATTACCGTGGCCATGGCGCGTCCGGATTCCCGCCTAATGATCACCACCTGACGCTTTCCTGGTGCGCGCGCGATGCACTGGCGGTGGCCCGAGCGCTGGACCTGTCGAAGGTGGTACTACTGGGTCACAGCATGGGGGTGCCGGTTGCGGCCCGCGCGGCAGTTTTGGATCCCACACGAGTAGCGGCCGTTGTACTCGTTTGCGGGACTGTGACCAATCCGTTCGAGTCGATGTTTTACTCGAATCGGATGCAGTATTGGTACCGATTGAGCGAATCGGCTTTTGAGACGGCGCCGGGGGCCGTATCGTTTCTCTGGAAGCGGCTGACATCGAGATCCCGTTTGAGTTATTTTCTGACCTCGCACCTGGGGTTTAATCCAAATCTCGCCGAAGAAAGAGACGTGTGGACCTACCTTGACGGTGTTCACGAAAACCGGCTGGATACTTTTTACCGACTGCTGCGGGATTATAGCCAAAGCACCAACATCGAATGGCTGAGATCGGTTCAGTGCCCGGCTCTCATGATTGCGGGGAACGAGGATTACGTCACCCCAATCCATCTGATGGAGGCCATGAAGGCGGTTCTGCCTCGCTCGGAGCTCGAGCTGATCCCGACCGGGAGTCACAACGCCCACGCCGATCTGCCCCGTGTGGTGAATTTACGCATCGAAAGATTTTTAACTGAGGTTGGGTTCCAATGAACGGGTTAATGATGGCTGGATTGTTAAGTACTTTTTTTGGTGTTCCAGGTTGCATTTCCCTGAGACCGGGACGAGGCCTTGTGGACAAATCCGTAGAAAAGGTTCCCCTCTCGGTGGAGGAGTTCGCATCCGATCAACGCCGGCGAATTGATCTTTTTAAAACGGTATCGGGAAAAATTAGTTTTAGAATGCTGAGTCCCAGAGAGTCGATATCAGGTGGCGGGCGATTAATGGGCCGTCCTCCCGATCAACTCTATCTGGAGATTCGGGATATCCTGGGACGATCGCAGTTTGAAGTGCGCCTGGATAAGTCTCGATTTCAGGCAGTCTATCCCTCTAAAAAGCGGATTCTTGAGGATAATGCGGGTGGGCGCAATTTCCTTTCGCGGCTCGGGCTATCGACGAATTTTTCAGACCTGATGTTTCTGAGCCTTGGAATTGTTCCGCCCAGCTGGAGTTTAAATCCTAAGACCTGGAATTGGGAATCGGGTGCCTACGAAATTTTTACTTCCGATGCGAGTGCCCAGCGGCGCATTCGAATCGAGGGGGGAACAAAGGGAGTGATGCAGGTCGAGGGGGGTGGTTGGAAAATGACACTCGCAGAATTTGAAACCGTTAACGGTGTCGCCTTCGCGCGGGAAATGCTCTTACAAGAGTCGGGGCGGGAGCTCGAAATTCAGTGGGAGGTCGATCCGGAGGTTCAATCAACCCTTCCCGACTCTCTTTTTGTGCCCATTGCACCCGCCGGTTTTTCCAGAGAAATGATTGGCCATTAGCGCTGACGTGTGAAAAAATTTTTAGTCGGGGAAGTGCAAATGCTGCTGGATGTGAAACAACTGAGAATCACTTTCGATACCCATCGAGGGACCGCTGTCGCGGTAGACGGTATCGATCTCGGCCTCGAGCGGGGGAAGACTCTCTGCATCGTAGGTGAGTCGGGATGCGGTAAGAGCGTCACGGCGCTTTCACTCCTTGGGTTACTCTCGAAGTCCGTTGCGCGCGTAACGGGTTCCATTCGGTTTAATGACGTACAATTGGACCAATTGAACGATGACGGCATGCGCCGGATTCGGGGAAACGATATCGCGATGATATTTCAGGAGCCCATGACCTCGCTCAATCCCGTACTTTCGGTTTGTCGCCAGGTCGAGGAAAGTTTGAAGTGGCACAGGATCGGTATGACGGCTGCTGATCGCCGCGACCGGGTTCGGGAACTCTTTCGCCTGGTGGGAATCCCCGACGGGCGACTGGGTGATTTTCCACACGAAATGAGCGGCGGAATGCGCCAGCGGGTGATGATTGCGATGGCGCTTGCGTGTGAGCCCAAACTGTTAATTGCGGATGAACCGACGACCGCGCTCGATGTGACGATTCAGGCGCAGATTCTCGATCTGATTCGGGGCCTTAAGGAACGGCTCGGCATGGGGGTCATTTTGATTACTCACGATCTGGGAATCGTTCACGAGATGGCCGATGACGTGATCGTCATGTACGCGGGAAAGGTTGTCGAACGGACAAAGAGCGATGGGCTCTTTAAAGATCCGCTGCACCCCTATACTCAGGGACTGTTGTCGTGTTTGCCGGACGATGAAAATGGTGAGGATGGTAAAAAGGCGGGAACTCTTCAGGGTATTCCCGGGACCGTACCATCGATTTTTACGCTTCCGCGCGGGTGTTATTTTCAAGAACGTTGCCGGTGGGTGAAAGCCCATTGCCTAGAAACTGATCCTCCATTGGAGGAAAAGCGAACGGGTCATAGCGCCAGCTGCTTCGAGGTTAAAAAATGTTAGTCGAAGCGCTTGGGATTTTGAAAAATTTCAAATCAAAGCGCGCAATCTTTTCTGCCGAGCGAGTGGTGGCGGCAGTGCGCGGAGTGGATCTTCAGATCGGTCGACGCGAAACGGTCGGGCTCGTTGGTGAGTCGGGTTGCGGTAAGTCCACGTTAGGCAGGTGTTTGCTGCGTCTTTCACCCGTAAGCGGGGGATCGATCCGATTTGACGGTAAGGATATCACCCATCTCACCACCGCCAAGCTCAGTCCGTTTCGCTCGAGAATGCAGATTATTTTTCAGGATCCCTTCAGCGCTCTAAACCCCCGCGCGTCGGTCGCTTCCATTCTCGAGGAGCCGCTCGAAATTAATTCTATCGGTGACTCCGCCGCGGACAGGAGGAATAGAGTCAGTGCTTTGGCCGAACAGGTGGGTCTCAGTGGAGATGCTCTCGATCGGTATCCGCACGAATTCAGCGGCGGACAGCGCCAACGCATCGGCATCGCGCGTGCGATTGCAGTGCGCCCCGAGTTTATCGTCTGCGATGAACCCGTATCGGCCCTCGATGTGAGTATTCAGGCTCAGATTATAAACCTGCTCATAGGGCTTCAGGAAGAATTGGAAATGTCCTATCTATTCGTATCTCACGACTTGAGGATCGTTCGGCATATCTCCAACCGGGTGATGGTGATGTACCTGGGCCAAATCGTCGAAGAGGGACCCGTCGAGGAGATTTACAAACACCCGCTACACCCCTACACGCAGGCACTACTCTCGGCCGTACCGAGAATTCGTGGTCAAAGACAACGTATCTCTTTGGGCGGCGAACCACCTGAAGCGGCAAAAATCCCCACAGGGTGCACGTTTCACCCCCGGTGCCCGATCGCCGAGGCTCGCTGTCGGGTCGAGGTACCAATACTTAA
>CAZRVZ010000156.1:0-33430 GCA_964603655.1 uncultured Pseudobdellovibrionaceae bacterium
GATAATTCCGAATTATTGCGAAAGGCTACTTGCTATTTCCCGAACCCGTTCTGGGCCGCCGTAGATAAAGGCCGTGTAGATTTCAACGAGGTCGGCCCCGGCGTTTCGCATTGCGCGCGCATCGGCCACGGTCGCAACACCCCCCACCCCGATTAAGGTCTTGTGGGGTTTGAGACGCTGTTTTGCCGTTGCAACCATTTCGAGCGCGCGCGTGAAAAGCGGGCGTCCAGAGAGTCCACCCTCATTAAAGCCATAAAGCTCCAAGGCTAGCCTCTTTGACGTGTTGGTCAGGCAAACTCCCGATAATCCGTCCGTGTCGTTCACGGCGTTTAATATCTCATTCAAACTATCCCCGGTGAGATCGGGTGCAAGCTTTATCCAGACGGGAACTCCCTGGGGAAGATGTGGCGCCAACTCTTCGATGAAACGAGGTGACTGTAAATCTCTGATGCCTGGCGTATTGGGCGAGCTCACATTGATTACGAACCCGTCCACTAGCCCCGTCAGGCCCCTGAGGCAGTCGATATAGTCGGCTATTGCATTTTCAATTGATTTGCCGCGACCGATGTTGGCAATCACCGGCCCCAATCGCGGGTAACGTCTCAGGTTCTCGCTAAACTGTTTCAGTCCACAATTGTTAAACCCCATCTGATTTACCAAGGCTTCCTTTTCCGGGATTCGCCATAGACGAGGCGGGGGATTTCCCGCTTGCGGAAGGGGCGTCACGGTCCCCACCTCAACGAATCCAAAACCCAGCAAATGCATCGCTCGTGCCCACTGCCCGTTTTTGTCGAATCCAGCCGCAAGGCCCAATCGGTTCCGCAATCGAAGCTGAGGAAGCGATCGAATGGAAATGTGCGGCGCGACTAGACTTCGACTCGGAGTCTTCTGAAAGACATTGAGCAGGTGTCCCACAGCGGCATGCGCGGTTTCTGGCGCAAGCCGCAAGAGCGTATTGCGAATTATTCGATAGAGCACGGCACTCCTATGAATAGGGTCACGACGATGGTAAAATTTTTGGAACCCGCTGTACACTTTAAACATGCATCGATTCATTCTCATTGAGCTGGCCGGCCTTGCTATCCTTACGGTGTTTTCTACGTTTCCGGCGCTCGCGGCCGATTCGGGGATCATCGATGAGGCACCCACGACAAATTATCTACAGCTTAATGAAACGGATCCGATTCCAAAAAACATCCTGAATTGGGAGGCCGACAGCGCCAAAACACTCTTTTTTTCCAAGACCGAGCTTCCCTTTGTTTACCTCAAGGGAAAACTCAAGGCCGGGTACGGGCTTGCAATTAACGATCGCTTCATTACGCCGACCAAGGGAAGGTTTACACTTAAACTCAGCCTCCCGCTGGCGATCAGCACCTTCACACTAAAAATATTCGATCCGGGCCGCAATTTTGAAACGTATCGACTTTTGGGTTTTTGGACCCGAGTTCCCCCATCCTTCAGAGTGAAGGTAGAAGAGAACGGAAAAGTTTTCGAAAAAAGTCTGGGGTTTAGCGGCCAAGTCAAGAGGGCCGCCTTCACCCAACTCTACAGCGATGACGCTCCCGTTTCATTGGTCGATCTCGATTCACAAAAGCACGCCAAGCTCAGTTTTCGTGTCTATTACCCCCCTGAACCTGAGCAACTTTACGATGCCTGGAGTATCGTCATCAAAAACAGCCGCGGTAACGTTGTCGCTGAAATGCGACGCTTCGGTAGCCCCCCGACATTCATTGATTGGCGAGAGGTCGCCGACACGGTGCTTCGCCGTGATACCTATTTTTACCAGGTGAACCTATACAAAGAGTCCTCGGAGTTCGCCGGTATACCGAACCGTTTCGAAACTATCGAAGGGCTCTCGCTCATGCGTTCGCACTACTCACAAAGTTTCGAGATCGAGCCACGCGCCGAGATTGGCTACTTTTCGTTGGCACACACGCAGCCTCCGGCGCCCACCGAATACACGGGTGTTTTTGTGAGCGCGGATGTCGGGTTTTCTTTCTGGAATCGTTTCCTGCTGCGCGGTTCGGCACTGTCGGCGCTAGAACGCGTGGACCCCAATGAAAAGCTTACGATCACGCGCCTGGGGACCGGGATGCGATTTTACGCTCACGGCGAAAATGCGTGGCTCGGTTCCCCTCATTTGGTCCGGTTGGACGTGCTCGCGATACTTTCTGCCATCGGGATTGCCCCCAATGCCTATGTGCCCCGATTCATCGATTATGGGATTCTCGTCGAGCCGCACATTGTTTTGTGGGCCTATAACTATCTGGTTCCCTTTGTCGAATACGGAATCCGGCCGGAGCGAGGCCTTAAACGGTTATCGTACGGTCTCTCCTATTATTTTTTCGTTCGCCCCTGGAGCATGCGGCTCGGACTCGGTTTCGGCGTTGACAAAATCCTCAACTACCAGCATCCGTTAGCTCCGGAGCCCGAGGAAGATAGAAAGTTTTCCACGTTAAAAACGTATGCCACCATCATCTTTTATTTATGAGATGAACCCATTGAGAACGATGTAGACGACAGCCGCAAGGGCAATGATTTTCCAGCCTGCCCACTTCAAGGTGATATTGAGGATAAGCAGAAAAAATGCGAGTCCCAATTCAAGGGGGCCCTTGAGCGCCGAATGAACAAGGTCGAGACTTGCCACCAAGATGCAACCGATGACGACTGCAATCGCACCCTCGCAAAACTCCCGTAGCCACGGGGCCCGCCTAACTCGGGGGTAAATGACCGGCATAAGCCCCAGAACAATGATGCATCCCGGTAGATACATACCCAGCGTTGCTGCAAGTGCCCCCCAATACCCCGCAGCGCGAAAACCGATGAAGGTCGAGGTCAAGGTAACCGGACCGGGTGTTATCTGACCAAATGCCACCGCATCCAAAAATTCAGCGGCACTGAGCCACCCGAGGGTGTCAACCACTTGGTGCTGGAGTGCCGGCAGAATTGCGAGTCCGGTACCGAAAGTGAAAGCTCCGGCCTTGAAGTGAAGCCAGAAAACGGCCAGGCAAAGTGCTGGCGATTGGAAAAGTTTGAATCGGTGACGGGTCAATACCCCCGCCGCTCCCCCCAACAAAATGATTATCGGCTCGGCATGAGGGAAAAAATACATCAGCCCGGCGCCGGCACAAAGCCATAACCATGCCGAAAATCGCTTGTGATATGGCTCAAACAGCTTGACGGCGCTGTCCCAAATAACGACCAATGCCCCGATTCGCATCCCCGCTATGAGCCCGAATCCCCCTTCGCGAAATGCCTCGTAAGACGTTGCAAATGCGAGAATCAAGGCGGCACCCGGGATTAAGAAACTAACGCCAGCGACCAGCCCGCCCAGGCGCCCTCTCACATGACTTCCCAGCCAGAGGGCCATCTGAAATGCCACCGGCCCCGGAAGTAGTTTGCAAATCACGAACCGGTCGCCGAACTCCGCCGTCGAAATCCATCCTCGTTTCCGACAAATCTCCGCCTCCATCAAGGCGATGAGAGCCACGGGCCCGCCAAATCCCAATAGGCCCATTCGGAAAAATATCAGCGCAATCTGAATCAACGTTGGTTGGTGGGGCACCCATTTATTATGATTTGAGTGAACCCAGATGCCAATTATTTGCACGTTTTTGACGCTCATCGGTCGTCTGGTTAGTGCCAATGGCCCGAATTCGACCGGAAAGTGCCTGTGGAATTGTCGGAACTTGGTGGCGCGCACCTTGCAACTGACATCACCCGCGTGAGAGGAGGAGATTGTGCGCGACACAATAATTGGCATCTTATCGATTGGTTTAATGGCTGGGGCGTGGATCCACCTGAAGAAAAAAGGGCTGGAATTCGTTCCCCTTCCACCAGTACAATCGTCAACTCAGCATTTTAAGAAAGCACCTGGCACGAAGATTCACCGTGCTGCGCACCGATCCTCGCCGCTCCGAAAATCAACCTTGGGAGGAAACCATGTTAAAAACTCAACTAACCGACGTCATCTCGAAGATCGGCGTCTCCGAAAAAATGAAGCTGATTCAGGATCGCATCAAGAAACTGAAGGAATCACTTCAATCTATCAAGAATCAAAAGAGTCAGAACTAGCTGATTCATCGGGGCGGAGGCTGGTGCCTGTCAAAGGGTACCTCGCCTCCCAGCGCCGGCGCCTCCCGGACACTCTCTTGGCACCCTCTGACGAAGGAATTAGATTGTACGTTCAATGCATCGAATTCCGTAAAGGCGCTGCTCGTGAAACATCGGAAAGCGAATGTGGGGCGTTGGCTCGTCAGGGAGCTCGCCGCCATCTGGATTATTGATCCTCGCTCGCCGGAGCACGCGACCCACTGTTAATTCTAGTTTCCTTGGGCTTGGGCCCCTCCGGTATCGGTAGAACCAACGTTGAGCTTGCTTGATCGGTTCCTACCGCATCAAAGGCGACTTGAATCACCCGTGCGAAGCGATTGGACATGCCCTCGGGCATCGTCACTCCAAAATCCGCCAGATCGAGATCGAATGCCGCGCTGAGTTTGAGCAAATTACCGGGAAGCCGGGACTTGGTCACCTCGCCTTCCGGCAGATAGTTCAGTCGGAAAAATGTACTGAGAGGCTTTGCAATTCCTCTGATCTTCAACACACCCTCGACCTTCACGACGGTAGGCGCATCCCTTTTGAAGGTATCGGCGGTAGAATTTATCAATTTTACGATTTCGTAGTTCACGGTGGCGTTTTCCGAGGTCTGCAAAATTTTATCGCGAATGAGTTCGTTTCGCGCTTCACTTCCGGTCTCAAGCGTACGCAGATCAGCGGTCAGGCTCCCCTTGATTCCCTCCCGCACCTTTTGGGGATTGAGTTGAATCCACCCGTCCACTGCGTTGGAAAGGCCAATCATTTTTTCGACGGGAGCGTCAGAAATCACGCAGAGCAAATTCCTGAGGCCTGCATCCTTGAACTCAAATCGAGTGGGTGCCGCCGCAGCACCTGGCGACACCATCAGGAAAATCCCACTGGCGACGAACAGACAAATCCTTTGCATAAAAAAAGGGTAGGTCGGTAATGGCAAAAAGTCTAGCGAATCGCAAAAATGGAGACCTTGGAATTCTCCATGTTGGCAAAGACGTAAGTGTCTTGAAAGACGGCGAATCGGATGGGGCTGATGGGAAGAAATGTAACGGGTTGACCCGCCTGATCGAAAACGTAGATTCCCGCCGGATTGACGACCCCGCCAGCGCTGCGGGCTGCCGGTGCGTGCTGTACGTAAATATAATTCGCGGAAGTAACAACGTTAACCGCCTGAAGATCGTCAATTTGCGTCGCGGTGCCGAGCCGGCCATCAGCGCCCAACTCAAAGGTCCAGAGGCTTCCCCGCATGGCCACAAGCACACTGGTTTGAGAAACTGCGGCACCCATGGCGCAGCAAGCTCCTGTTGGCCCGTAGGCCGCCTTTTCTCGGATGGACACCGCTTGGGACGAGATTGCTAGCGTGTAAACGTGATCCGATTCCTTAAAACCATAAATCAGTGGCAAGCTCGGATGATGAACCATCGCGCTGTAAACAAAATTTGGATCGCGTGTTACCTGAACGCCGTCAATTTTTTCCGAAGGGAATCGGGCTACCTCTATTGGAGCATGGGTTTCAGCGATATCGATAACGCTCATACCGGCAGCACCGCTCATGAAAGCGGACGTGCCTAAAATATTCAGCCCCCCTTGAGCGAAGTTGTCCGGAGTCCAGAAACCGAATTTCGGGTAGGGGGAAAACGCCTCGATGGCATTGGACGCTGCAAAAATGATTTTTGGTTCCTCGGGATTCGTACCGATTTCCCAACGAGAGAATCCAAATGGACGGCCGGTGACGTACAGGCTATTGCCTTCAACCGCCATCTGCAGCACCTCTGTCGTTTTGGCCATGAACTGTACCTCGGCCACCAAGTCGATTGTCGGTTCGGGGGATTGTGGAAATTGGTTAGGGCTGAATTTAGGCTGGCGCCGGTCGGTACAACTCACCAGAACGAACAAAGCGAGAATAACAAAAACTCCAGGGTGCCGTTTCGATGGTGCGTTCATACTCAAATGATAATGAATGCACAGGGGATGCCAGAGTGCGGAGCTCAAATTCATTCAACTTTTTTGACTTGTGGTCGCCAAATCCTGTCGAGCGGGAAACAGGACTGACTGAAACGCATACAGCCGGTATTCGGCCCGGTGTCTAACAATTTGACAGTCGATTTTGGTCAACTCCGGTCCCATTCACGCACGTTCGAACAGAGGAGTCGCATGGCACGTACTTGCATATTCTGCAAGCATCGGCCGAGGGCCCTGAAATGCAGGGCAGGCGTAGCGGAACGTGTAGTGGAAATTTCGCGGTAATTCCGCGGTAATTCTGCGGTAATTCCGCGGTAATTCCGCGGTTTTTAAAATGGAGCGCGTATGAAGCAAGGATTTCGTCTTTTAGTAAAACCAGGAGCATTTTTTAATCAACTTCAATGGTCGTCCCACCACTGGCTCATCCTCATCGGATTCTTCATTGCCTCGGCGGTGGAAACCCAGCTCGGAAGTGCGGGGAGCCTCTATCAATGGTACGCTAACTTCCTTACCTATCGATTTGGTCTAAGCCTTGGCGCAGCCCTTTGGGTGGTTACATTTGCCAGGCTTTCCTTTTTGCTGGCAGCCGCCTGGCTGGTCACCGGTGCAATCTGGACATTTGGAACACTCGTCGGCGAGCATACCAGCCGCCGCGTACTCTTTCGCAGACTGGCTGTTGTATTTACAATATTACTGGCGGCCTACACCGCTCAACACCTTTCAATTCAATATGAGTTCGCGGCACTCACTTCACTCGTTCTCTACGCTTGGGGAATCGCGCTGGGCTACTTCGCCATCAGCGAACAATTCCGAGTGGGCCGAATGGCGACGCTCGCCATCTTCCTCTTTGGCGGCATTATTGTTATGCAGGGATGGAAATTCTCAGCGAGCGTTTTACGGGTTCAGGCCGTTGAAACGCAATCAGCTATTACGGCCATCACACAAGCAGACAGCGTGCGGATCGGCAGCCCCTCGAAACTCACGGCACCGAAGGCAAATTTTCGATAGAAATTCTGGGTCAGCACGTTCGGTAGGCATTTGATCGCACGCGACTTTGCGGCTTGCCCGCACGCGCCAACCAGCATGCACCGAGCAGGTAAGGAGCATCCAGACGGAGCCTCCTGGGGCGATGTCATTTGTGCACACCTCACTCACTCGCCACGTGCTCACGCTGTTCGGGGCGATGTCATCTGGGTCACTCCTAATCAAATCTGAGAAAATAGTTACTCGCGCGCACTACACGCGGGGCGATGTCATTTGTGCACACCACGTACCATCCGACCCACGGCGCCACTAATAATATTTCTGAATATCGACGACAAACACGTTGACATTACCATTACTGTCAACGATAAATGGCAAATGTCTTCGGCAAAACAATTGAAACTGTTTTCAGATACAGTCCCCCGAGAACACGGTGGCTCCGTCAGGCTGGGCAAACGCAAAATTCGACGCCCGCTGGATTCGCGAAGTGCACTCCATGTAACGATGCGGTCAACCATGGCGCGCGGCTCCCTTTCGTTGTTATTACAATCCTGCCGCAAGAATCGCATCGAGCAGCTTGTACGGTCCAAGTGCGCCGTCTATGGAATACACCTGTATCATTTCGCAAACGTTGGGAATCATCTTCACCTCGTTATCAAATTCCGAAATCGATATTCACTTCAAACCTTTTTCAGGGTTGTGCCGGGACTCATTGCAAGACTCGTCACTGCCGCTCAAAAGGGAACCGGGGGCATCACCCAACGATTCTGGGATCAACGCCTCTATTCGCGAATTGTGAGTTGGGGGCGTGATTTTAAAAGCGTGGTAAATTATGTCGAGTTAAATGTCTTGGAAGGATTGGGCCTAGTGAATAGGCGGGGGACTGCCAAACCCCGGTCCGCTGTCGCGCCTTCGACAAGCTGACCCAATGCAGGAGACTGAGAATCTATTGATAAATACCGGAGGGCTCTGTCAAAGACACACAATGGCTTGGAAAGGGCTCTTGTCCACCTTAGGGGACAGTAGGCGTAAACAGGTCGGCGTTTCAGCTCCCCTATTTCCAGATCACGTCGACGCCGCTGATTCGAAACCCACCGCCAGTACCCGTCCCATCCGAATCCAGACGAACTTTTACCCGATCGCCCAAAACCTGAGCGCCGGTGAAATCTCCCAGGTGTCCGGTGTATTTTGCGGCCACCACCTCTAGTCCGTCCGTCACCGTGACAACGTCATAATCCTCCTCGATTTCGAATGCGTTAAATACAACCCTTAGTCCCACTGCCCCCGGCACGTGTATCTCCACGCCATCGTGAAAATCGTTTGGATACGGCGATGGCGTGGACCAATTGTAAGGCGTTAATTCCCACTTTCCCGCAAAACCTGGCCGCGCTATCACTCGGCCTTCGAGCGCCCAATCGGCCCGTACCCGACCCGCACTTTGGGTGTGTTCTCTTTCGTAAAATTCCACGACCTCGGAGCTATAGATCAAACGAGATCGAATCTGCTCTGGAGTAAGGAGAGGCAGATAGGACGCTACAAGCGCTGCCACTCCCGAGACAATCGGCGCTGCAAAGGAAGTTCCACTTCCGAAACGATATCCGCTGCGCGTGGTGCTGTAGATTTCCGCTCCCGGCGCGCCGATGTGCACGCTGGTCGCTCCGTAATTCGATCCCCGCATCCCCGTGCTCCAGAGTTTATCCTGGCAATCATAGGCTGCCACGGAGATGAGGTTTTGGAGATTAAAGCTTGCCGGGTAATAGCGTTTTGATGATGTATCGTTGTTTTTTCCGTCATTCCCCGCAGCAGCAATAAAGAGCACACCGCTCCGTCCAGCCCAGTCAATCGTTTCCCTGAGAGCCGGATCGTATTCTCGCCCTCCGAAGCTCGCGTTGATCACGCGTGCCCCATGTTTAACGGCGTATTCGATCGCTCGAATTACATTTCGACTGCTACCCATCCCTCCCGCATCGAGTATCTTAAGAGGCATAATCTGGGTAGTGCGCAAAACTCCGTGAGTTCCGGTTGCATTCTGATTCGCGCCAAGAATTCCAGATACCAGCGACCCGTGATCGCTATCGTCCGACACATCTGGATTATCATCGACGAAATTCCAGCCAAAAACGTCGTCCTTCAAACCATTCCCATCGTCATCCAATGCATTGTTTACCTCAGCGGGGTTTCGCCAAACATTTCGCTGAAACTCCTCATGGCCCAATGCCAATCCGGTATCGAGCACCGCTACAATTGCCGCCTCGCTGCCGGACCACAAATCCCACGCCCGGTTCAGACCGATATCTTTTTGAGTCGCACACCGCAATCCGGTTGGCAGGATCTGCCCTACATTGAGAAGGCTCCAGGAATTTGAAAAATTGGGATCTGCTTGCTCTGCGGCTCCATAAATAAAATCGGGTTGAATTTCGCCCAACTCTAATAGTCCCTGGTCCCAATTTCTGTTAGATGGAAGCTGAACGAATCTGCCATCGGGCCCAAATCGGCTCATGCCCGCCTTCACAATCTTCACAATTACCAGAGGGTCGGGCCGGTGAAGACGTAGAATCCAGCCGTCTCCCCTTGCCGAAATTGAGCACACCCCAATCGTCCAAGCCAGACCGATGATGACGCGGTATGTCATTACCTAGTCTATCGGGTTGGCGGACGAAAATCTGAAGTCGGTGGGCTGTCTATTAAGAATCTTTACGGCTATTGCCGGCTGACGGGAAGGGGTTGAACGCTCGTGAAGTGGCCAGCCACTCGTTTGGCCTGTGCTTGGCTCAAGCCCGCTCCGACCAGTTCCGCAATAGAGGCGTTGCGAATTCCGTCGAGACTGCCGAAGTGCTTTAGTAGCAACCGGCGTCTTTTTTCGGCGATTCCGGGAATCTGAAACAGTTCCGAGTCCAACGCGGTCTTTGCCCGATTTTTTCGGTGGTGTGTGATGGCAAAACGGTGCGCTTCGTCCCGTACCTGCTGAAGCAGCCGCAGCGCCGGGTGTCCCTCGCGTAAAACGACCGGATTCTTCCGATTGGGAAGAAAGATGCGCTCCTGGCTTCTCGTCACCTCGTTACGTGTAAACGACGAGTCTGTGTGTGACTTGGCCAAGGCGAGAATGGGGATCGTAACTTTTAGTTTGTGCAGCGCTGCGAGCGCGGCATTGAGCTGCCCCTTGCCGCCGTCAATCAGGATGAGATCGGGCGGAGAATTCTCCTCGAGCTTAGAAAATCGCCGTTCAATCACCTCCTGAATCATGCCAAAATCGTTCTGGCCTTCGACCGTTTTCGGGTGGAAGAGCCGATAACGGCTCTTAAGTGGCCGCTCGCCCGCGAAGTGCACCAACGAAATCGTCGGGTTTTTCCCCAAAAGATTGCTGACATCAAAACCTTCTATAGAATCGGGAGGCTCGTCGAGTTCCAGAATCCCCTGCAGCGCCTCTGTCATCGATCGAGTGCTTGGCGTCTCTTTTTCTTTTAAAAGCAACCGTGCATTTTCAGTTGCCATCCCCAGGAGTCTAAGCGCCTTTTCGCCGCGCTTCACCTGGACCCGAACGACTCGTCCGGCCTTGTGGCGCAAAAACTTCTCGAAGGTTTCTCTCCCCGGAAAATCGTCAAAAAGCCAGATTTCATCGGGCATGAGCGCAAACGAATAGTACTGCTCGAGAAAACTGCGGGTGCTATCAGCGACACTGTCGATCTCGATTCGGCCCCGCTCGGTCCGTCGGCCGGTGAGGTGTCCCGACCGGACAAACAAAATCACCCATTGAATCTCCGATTCGTTATGGTGGACTCCGATCACGTCGATGTTTAGCGGATCGGCCAGGATGGCGTGCTGTTTCTGCTGGATTTTTTTAATGGCATTGATCTTGTCGCGAACTACACGCGCGCGCTCGTACTCCAACTTGTCCGAGAGCTCGCGCATCTCGCCCTTGAGTGTTTGCAGGAGTTCGCGGTGTCTGCCCTTGAGGAATAGGGTCGCCTCCTGAACCTGATGCATGTAGCGGGTTTCATCCACGTAATCCACACAGGGCGCGGTGCACGTGCCGATTTCATAATTCAGGCAGGGTCGCGTACGATTCTTAAATTTGGTGTCGGAGCAATCCCGAACCTGAAAAGTCTTCAACAAAAACCGACTGATCTCCCTGGAGCCCGCGTTAAACGGACCGAAATAACGGATATGGGGATTCACCACCACCTTTCTCGAAACGCGAAACTGGGGAAACGGGTGCGAAAAATCCAACGTGAAATAGGGGTAATTCTTGTCGTCCTTGAGGCGAAAATTGTAACGCGGGCGATGCTTTTTAATGAGATTACACTCCAAGAGCAGCGCCTCGAGCTCGCTCTGGGTGACGGTAAACTCCAATTGCGAAATTTTCTTGACCAATACGCGCGTTTTCGGCGTGAGTTTTTCAGGGCGTTGAAAGTACGAACGCACCCGGCTTCTAAGATTCTTGGCTTTTCCCACGTAAAGAATTCGCCCGGCTGAGTCCCGCATGAGATAAACACCTGGCGCAAGCGGCCACTCAGCGAGCTGTTTCAGAGATGCTTGGCGTGAATTTCCGTCTATTTTCATGTGGGCACGAAGGACGCACGACGAGAAAAATACCTGGAATTGCTGGTAAACGCAAAAAGGTTAAAAAAGCCAGCACCCGTCTCCCCTTGAAATCATTAGGGATTATCCGCTTGCCGCCTGTCAGCCTGCGTGATAACCCTTTGGCCAATTACACACGCCCCTTTTTCTTCTGGTCTTCCCGGGTGGGAAGCAAGCGGGGGCGGAGGCTAAACCGGAGGAGTCATGCCTGAGATTTCCATGAAAAATATGTTGGAGGCGGGTGTCCATTTCGGGCATCAGACGCATCGTTGGAACCCCAAGATGAAGGCCTTCATTTTTGGGCCGCGCAACGGAATTTACATTATCGATCTCGAAAAATCCGTGAAGCATTCAAAGGACGCGTGTGTTTTTCTCCGAAATACCGTGTCCGAGGGCGGTAAGGTCCTTTTCGTTGCGACTAAGAAGCAGGCCAAAGCCGTAGCCAAAATTTCGGCGGAGCGAGCGGGAATGCCGAACGTAACCGAGCGATGGCTGGGTGGCACGCTGACAAATTTTCAAACTATTCGTCGTGGTTGTGAGCGTCTGGACGAGCTCGATCGGTGGCGCATTGATGGCACCTATGCCGCGCTTCCGAAGAAGGAGACCGTTCGCCTGGAGCGAAAACGCAAAAAGCTGGACTTGAGTTTGGGCGGCGTGCGCCATATGCGCGGCCTGCCGGCAGCCCTTTTCGTGGTCGATCCGGAAAGTGAATACATCGCGGTTGCCGAGGCGAATCGGCTGGGAATCCCAGTGGTCGCCGTGGTGGATACTAACTGCAATCCGGATCCCATTGATTATGTGATTCCCGGAAATGACGATGCCCTAAAATCCGTGACTCTCTTTCTCAATCTGGCTGCCGATGCCTGCCTTGAGGGTGCGGCCTTATTTGAACAGCGAATGCGTCAACACGCACCCACGCAATCGCAAGTGGCTGCGCCGCCTACCGGCCAAGCCAGCGTCACAGCTCCTTCGGTGGTAACCGCCACCCCTGTGGCGATTCCGGAAACTCCGAAGGTTCCGAAAGCACCTGCTGGACCTTTGGTGGAGCGAGTGCTGCGCAAACAGATCAGAAATATTCCAACTGAAATCGATTACCGCGAGGAGTTTAGCGACGACGAGGTTACCGCAACTGCACCCGTGGTTGACGGTGATGTTGAAGGTGATGGCGATGGCAACGACAACGAAAAGACAGACGTCGCCACCGAGAAACCCATCGATAAAACCAGTGACAAGCCCAAGGCCGGCGATGAGTAACGCAAAACTGGTACAGGATCTCCGCGAGCGTACGGGTGCCGGCTTCATGGATTGCAAAACGGCCCTTGTCGAATGTCGGGACGACATGGAAAAGGCCATCGATTTCCTTCGAAAGAAGGGGCTCGCATCCGCCCTCAAGAAGGCTGGCCGGGCCGCTAACGAAGGGCGCATCCAGTCCTACATTCACAGCAATGGAAAAATCGGCGTGTTGGTCGAGGTTAATTGCGAAACCGACTTCGTTGCCAAGACCGATGATTTTCAGAGTCTGGTCTATAACATTGCCATGCACGTCGCGGCAGCCAATCCCCGCTTCCTGGATGAGCAGGGCGTACCGGCCGACGTCGTCGAAAGGGAAAAGAGCATATTCCGGCAACAGGCCGAGGAATCGGGAAAAAAGGGACCCGTGGTGGATAAAATCGCCGAAGGGAAACTCGGGAAGTTTTTTCAGGAAAACTGCCTGCTCAAGCAGGCCTACGTCAAAGATCCAGACAAGTCGATTGACGACGTGGTGAAAGAGGCGATTTCCAAATTGGGGGAAAATATCGCGGTTCGTAGGTTCATGCGGTTTCAGCTGGGTGAGACTCGGACCAACGCGTAAAACTCAAGATGAAGGAAACGGTTCGCTACAAGCGCGTGCTCCTAAAGCTCAGCGGTGAGGCACTTGCCGGGGCAAAAAGTTCAGGCATCGACCATCCCATCCTCGCTCGTATCGCATCCGAAATTAAGGTTGTTCATGAATTGGGGGTCGAGATTGCGATCGTTCTCGGGGGCGGAAACATTTTTAGGGGAATCGCCGGTACCGCACAAGGAATGGACAGGGCGATTAGCGACTACATGGGAATGCTCGCCACGGTGATCAACAGCCTGGCCTTGCAGGACTGTCTCGAAAAACTGGACGTCTATACGCGAGTGATGTCGGCGATAGAAATGAAACAGCTTTGTGAACCATACATTCGCCGCCGCGCCGTCAGGCACTTGGAAAAAAAACGGGTCGTCATCTGCGCTGCTGGGACCGGAAATCCCTATTTTACGACCGATACCGCCGCTTCTCTCCGGGCGATGGAGATGGGGGCGGAGATCATCATGAAGGCGACTAAGGTCGAGGGCGTCTATAGTGACGATCCGATGGTGAATCAAAATGCAATGCTCTATAAGAGTTTGGACTACATAGACGTTCTCAAGAATAATTTAAAGGTGATGGATTCAACAGCGATCTCGCTTTGTATGGATCACAACCTTCCCATTCTGGTTTTTAATTTAAATACCGCGGGTAATTTCAAGCGGGTGGTGTTGGGCGATGAAATCGGAACCTTTGTCAGGAGGCCAAAATGAGTGATGCCATCGGAACGGGAAAACAGGACATGGAAAAGGCGTTGGATCACCTGAAAACCGAGCTTTCCCGCCTGCGCGTCGGGCGCGCGACGACCTCAATGGTCGAGGGGGTCCGGGTGGATGTTTATGGCAGTTCGATGACGCTAAAAGAGGTCGCTGCGCTGGCGATTCCCGACGCGAAGACCATCACCATTTCGCCTTGGGACCGCGGGGTTATTGGCGAAATCGAAAAGGGAATTTTGGCGGCCAATCTGGGATTCACCCCGATTAACGACGGCAAACTGGTTCGAATCAACCTGCCTCCCTTGACCGAGGAGCGTCGTCGGGATTTTGTGAAACATATCAAGAAATGCGGAGAAGATACGAAGGTCGCCATTCGAAATGTCCGACGGGACGCGATGGAGGAATTTAAGAGTTTAAAGGAAAGTGGGGATCTTTCCGAGGACGTAGCCAAGCGCTCCCAGGAAGAAATGCAAAAGGTGACCGATCATTTTATTCAGGAAGCCGACAAGATCGTTGAAGGTAAATCCAAAGAGGTCATGACCCTTTAATCCGGAGAGCGTCGGAGTGGCCAGAATCCCGTCTCATATCGCGATCATCATGGACGGCAACGGGCGTTGGGCCGAAAGCCACGGGTGGGGGCGCGTTCGGGGACACCGCGAGGGCGCCAATCGCGTTGACGAAGTCGTTACCGAATGTCGCAAATTGGGTGTTCGTTATCTCACTCTTTATGCGTTTTCGACGGAGAACTGGAATCGGCCGGTACACGAAGTAAACATGCTGATGCGGCTCCTGGTGCAATACCTGCGCCGGATGGATAAAAAATTGGTCAAAAACCAGGTCGCACTGGTGAGCCAGGGGACGATTTCTAAGCTACCTCTCTTTGTGCGGAACGAATTGACGCGGGTGTCTCGGTTCACGGCTCGGGAAAACCCCGCGATGTTCTTAAATCTCTGCCTTTCCTACGGTGGTCGTCAGGAAATAGTGGATGCCGCTCGAGCGCTCAGCGAAAAGGCCGTTCGCGGCGAAATCCTGCCGGGCGCTATCGATGAGCAGCTCTTTTCCCAACACCTTTATCGTCCCGATTTTCCGGATCCCGACCTACTGATTCGCACCGGGGGTGAGTCCAGGGTGAGCAATTTCTTGTTGTGGGAAATCGCCTATTCGGAGATCTTCATTACCCCTACGTTGTGGCCCGATTTCAGATCGGCCGATTTGGCGGACGCGATCAATGTTTACGGAACTCGGGAGCGGCGTTTCGGACTGACCACAGCGCAGGTTGGGAATTTGAACCCAACGCCTACGGGGCTTCAACTATGAGAATCCGCCTTCTTTCGGGCTTTGTCGCCGCTGTGCTTCTCGTGTTTCTAATTTATCGCGGAAGTCTTGGCTGGATCAGTGTCGTGGTTGTCGCCCTAGCCACGATCAGTTATTGGGAGTTCGATCGGTTGATGTTTCCTCAGCCAGATCATTATCGACTATTTCGTTTGAGTACGCTGATATGTGTGACGATTCTCTCGTTGCGCCATGGACTGGCCGAGGGCCTCTTTGCCGCCTGGTTTTCATTCGTGGCAATTGGAATCTATGCGGTCCTCATGGGCAATCGAATGGGCGATTTCCCCGAGGCATTGAGTCGACTGTCTTTGGAGTGGCTGGGTTTTTTTTATTCTGTCAGTCTGGTGGGGTTCATATTGCCGTTGCTGGAGCTGGGTGGGTACGCGAGAGACTGGTTGCTACTTCTTTTTCTCATCGTATTTGTCGGTGATTCCTTTGCCTATTTTGGCGGAAAATGGGTAGGGCGCCGCCCCATGGCTACTCTGCTTAGCCCCCGAAAAACAGTGGAAGGAAGTATTGCCGGTGTGATCGGCTCCTGCTTGGCTGCGGGAATCTGGGGCACCTGGATTCACGTCACCCAAATGAGGTGGGATTTGTGGTTTCTGGTGATTGCAACGAGTCTTCTCGCTCAGGCCGGGGACCTGTTCGAATCGTTGCTCAAGCGAAGCCGGGCGAAAAAGGACTCCGGCACCTTCCTGCCTGGACACGGTGGTGTGCTCGATCGGCTGGACGGGTTAGTGTTTGCCAGTCCATTTTTCTTTTGCACTGTGCGCTATTTGAGTGGAGTCCTGTAATCATGGCCAGCCCAATCAAAAGAATCACGGTCTTGGGGTCCACCGGTTCCATCGGGACCCAGACTCTGGATATCGTCCACCGCTTTCCCGAGCGGTTCCGCGTCGAGGCGCTCGTGGCGGGACGAAATCTAAAACTGCTGTCTGAACAGATTCATAAATTTTCGCCGCGAGTAGTTTCGGTCAGTGAGGAGGCGGATCGCGTGGAACTGGCTAATCGGTTTCCGCAAGTTCAATTTTTTTCGGGGCGCGCTGGGGCCTGCGCTATTTCCGAGCTCGAGGGCGTGGATTTGGTGGTCATGGGCATCGTGGGATTTGCGGCGCTGGCGCCCACGCTCAGCGCTATTCGAGCCGGCAAGACTATCGCGCTCGCTAATAAAGAGTCGTTGGTGGTGGGTGGGGCGCTGCTCGTCAAGGATGCCCAGCGATCGGGTGCGAAAATTCTTCCGGTGGATAGTGAGCACAACGCCGTTTTTCAGTTACTGGAAGGGGTTTCTCGCGAAGCGGTGTCCTCAATAGTTTTAACGGCGAGTGGGGGGCCGTTACTTCGGCTGCCGGATTTCCCATTGGAGGATGTCACTCCGGCCATGGCGATCCGACACCCGAAATGGTCGATGGGCCCCAAGATTTCCGTCGATTCGGCAACACTGATGAACAAGGGGCTCGAGGTGATCGAGGCCCATTATTTATTCCAACTACCCGAGGATCAAATCGAGGTATGGGTTCATCCCCAAAGTATCGTGCACGGCGCAGTGGTGATGCGCGATAATTCCGTGGTCGCTCATCTCAGTCGGCCCGACATGCACGGCCCGATCGCGCACGCCATGGCCTACCCGGAGAGACTCACGGCAACAACGGATCGGATGAGTTTCAAAGACTTGGCACAATTGGAGTTTCTGGAGCCCGATCTGGAACGATTTCCGGCGCTGGCACTGGCCCGAACTGCACTCAGAACTTCTCCTAATCATTGCATCGCATTAAATTCGGCGAACGAGATCGCCGTCGAGGCGTTCTTAAAGGGAACCGTTCTATTTCCTGAAATCCCTCGTATCGTGGAGCGAGTCCTGGATCGAATTACCCCCGGCGAGCCGTCTACACTGGTCGAAATCTTGGAATGCGATGCCGAGTTTCGTCGAATGGCCTTGGCCGTACTGCACGGGTAGGTCATTTCCGCGTGGCAAGGCGCTCTGCAAGTTCAGTCAGATCGTTGACCGGCGCCACCTTGTTTAAACTTGTTACGCTTCGCGCCGAACGGGAAGGAAATGAAGTTGATAATAAGTTGAATGCTGGCTCGCTAATGTACTACGATCATTCATTATTCATCTGGGAGGAACTCTTGGCTAGCTCCGTAATCGGAATGGTGATCTTATTGGGCGGCCTGATCTTTTTCCACGAGCTCGGCCATTACCTTGTCGCTAAGTTTTTTAAGGTTAAGGTCGAGGTTTTTTCATTAGGCTTCGGCAAAAAAATTCTTAAGAAAGTGATCGGAGAGACCGAATACGCTCTATCGATCGTGCCGCTTGGGGGCTACGTCAAGCTGATGGGGGACGACCCCTACAAGGCCGTCCCGGCCGAGGATGCGGCGCGGGCCTTTTCGACCCAGAAACTTTATAAGAGATTCCTGATCGTGTCGGCGGGACCCATCGCCAACCTTCTCCTGGCCTTTATCATTTCGGCGGCCGTATTGTGGTTCGGCGAGCCCATGGCGGGCACGAAGATCGGCACCGTGACTCCCGAAAGCCCGGCATGGCAAATCGGCCTTCGACCCGGCGATCGCATCCGCGCGGTGAATGGCGATGAAATGGCGACATGGGAGCAGTTTGCGGAGAATCTTAAAGGGCGGTTGGGCCAGAGGGTCACGCTAAAGATTGAACGCGTTTCCCAGTCGTTAAACATCCCCTATGAAGTGGTTAAAATCCGGGTCAAGAATTTCGTGGGACAGGATGAAGAGGTCGGCGGACTCAAAGGGGCCCACGAATACCCCGCGGAACCGATGATCGGGATTTCCAATCCAGGGTCGGTCGCCGGTGTGGCTGGTTTGAAAAGCGGGGACCTTGTCACGAAAATCGAGAGTGAACCCGTTCGAATATACGATGATATCAATACTGCTCTGGTCGCGTTTTGGTCGCCTGGGAAACCGCTGACGGTGGCGATTAAGCGTGCGGGACAGCCAGGTCAGTCGGGGCAGAATGACGTGTCTTTAACACTGGTGTTGCCCGACTCCCCCTTGCCTGCCAGCCCCTCCTTTTTGGGAGCCGGTGAGGCGTTGGGAATTTTTCCCTCGGAGCTGTTCGTGAAGTCACTTGCGCCCGGATCACCGGCCGAAAAAGGAGGAGTCCTCGTTGGTGATCGGATTGTAAAGGTGGGAGAAAGACGGATCCATAGTTTTGATTCCGTGGTGGATCAGGTTCAGGCCATTTCTGCTAACGGGGAAGGCAGCGCCAAAATACTCAATTTTCAAGTTGAGCGCGAGGGGAAGGAAATCAATTTCCCATTGACGCCCATCGAAACGGAACTGGAAGACCCTCTTACCCGGGAAAAATTCAAAAAGTATTTGGTGGGTCTCGTTCCTAACACCGCGTACCACGAACCCGAGGTCGTCATTTTCAAAGTACGGGAATTTATTCCCTGGATAAAGCGGGCGTATGCGGACACCTACGAGTTGACCGAAAAGACGGTCGTCAGTTTGGTGATGCTCGTGACCGGAAAGGTGTCGGTGAAGAATCTGGGGGGGCCACTGCTCATTGCTTCGGTGGCCGGAAAGAGCCTGGATATCGGTGTCATTCAATTCTTAAAAACAATGGCGCTTATTAGCATCAATCTGTTTCTGCTGAACTTACTTCCCATTCCCGTGCTGGACGGAGGCCATCTGTTTTTTTTCACGATTGAAGCAATCAAGAGAAAACCCGTATCGATTCGCACGATGGAGATTGCCACGCAAATCGGAATGGCCTTGATACTGATGCTCGTCGGCCTTACACTTTTTAATGACGTTTATAGATTGGTTGGACGGTAGGCTGTACGTTGGGTGGCCCGCGGACGGTCGGATGCTGGGCGGAAGATTAGGACTCGATGAAGAAAACATTCGTCCTCGACACGAGCGTCATCCTTTACGATCCCCAGTGCATTTTTAAATTCGAAGACAATATCCTAGTCGTGCCCATCACGGTTCTCGAGGAGATGGACCGGTTTAAGAAAGACCTGACCGAAATCGGAAGGAACGCCCGTCAGTTTGCCCGGTATCTGGATGAGTGCCGCAAACGCGGTTCGCTCGCCAATGGAGTTGAGACAGCCAAAAAGGGAACCTTAATCGTCGATCTTTTCAGGGATGCGGAAAAGCACCTTCCGGCCGAGCTGTCACACGACAAAAACGATCACCGCATTCTGGCGGTGGCGCTCAAGATTCGTCACGACAAACCCAACACTCCCGTTATCTTCGTCACCAAGGACGTCAATCTTCGAGTTAAGGCCGATGCGTTGGGTTTGCATTCGGTGGATTTTGAGCCCAGTAAGGTCAATATCGAGGAGCTTTACAGCGGGGTCGCCACATTCGACGTGCCGGGGGACGTCATCGACCATTTTAAAGAACAGCGCCGTTACCCGATTTCCGACAGCACCCTTTTACCCAATACCTACGTACATCTTCGGGATCAGAAGCAGCCTGATAATTTCGCTCTTGGCCGTTACAGCGACGCCGACAAGGAAATTTTGCCGCTGAAGGTGCCACAGACCGGTGTATGGGGCATTAAACCGAGAAATATCGAGCAGTCATTCGTCATCGATGCGCTTTTGGATGACAGCCTGCCCGTAGTCAGTCTGGTTGGAAAGGCTGGCACCGGAAAGACACTCTTTGCTTTAGCGTGTGGACTTCAGAAGACAATCGATGAAGGAAAGTATCAGAAACTTCTCGTGTCCCGCCCCATCTTTCCGCTCGGTAAAGACATCGGTTACCTGCCGGGCGAGATCGAGGAGAAGCTCAACCCGTGGATGCAACCGATATTCGACAATATTGATTACATCGTTACCTTTTCCAGCGGAGAAAAGCCGTCCAAGCGAAGCAATCGGCGCGCCTGGCAGGAGCTGATCAACCAGGGCATGCTCCATATTGAGCCCCTGACATACATTCGCGGGCGAAGTCTTGCTTACCAATTCCTGATTGTGGACGAAGCGCAAAACCTGACTCCTCACGAAATTAAGACCATTGTGACGCGTGCTGGCGAGGGCACGAAGGTCGTTCTCACGGGGGACTGCTACCAGATTGACAACCCCTACATCGATTCATCAAACAACGGACTCAGCTTTGTCGTCGAAAGATTGAAACGTGAGCGGCTCTCCGCCCACGTCACGTTAACTAAGGGCGAGCGGTCGGCGCTCGCGGAACTTGCAACGAACGTTTTGTGATTTGCTCGAATTGATTGACATATATGTATGGTCACGTATCGTGACCTCGGTACCAATGATGGAGAGGCTTATGGACAGAAAAAAGGTTTCCACGACGGTTTACATCACGCTCGAGCAGAATGATTTTCTCAAAGTGCTGAACCAAAAGACGAAGGTTCCCATCGCGGAATATATTCGCGAGGGGATCGACATGGTGCTCGAAAAGCACAAACACCTTCTGCCGGGCCAGATGCTTCTGATTCAAGACGACGGCAAACCGATTCGCAGTAAGTCCCAGCTTGACGTGTGATCGATCCAAATAGAATTCGAAATTTCAGCATCATTGCGCATATCGATCACGGTAAATCCACGCTCGCCGATTGCCTGTTAACGACGACCGGGGCGCTTTCCAAACGCGAGATGCGCTCGCAATTCATGGATCAGATGGATATCGAGCGAGAGCGCGGGATTACGATAAAGGCGCAGACCGCGCGTCTGCATTACAAGGCAAAAGACGGTTTGGATTATGTGATTAACATGATCGATACCCCCGGCCATGTCGATTTTGTCTATGAGGTATCCCGATCGCTTGCCGCCTGCGAGGGGGCTCTGCTCGTCGTGGATGCCTCTCAGGGGGTTGAGGCGCAAACGCTGGCCAACGTCTACCTTGCGATCGAGGGGAATTTGGAAATCGTCCCCATCATCAATAAGATCGATCTTCCGGGTTCGGACGTCGAGAATACTCGTCGGGAGATTGAGGAGATTATCGGGATTGGAACCGAGAATGCGGTCTGCATCAGTGCCAAGGAGAGCAAGAACATCGATCAGGTATTGGAGAGTATCGTCCGCTACTTTCCTCCGCCGAAAGGCGATCCGAACGCACCCATGCAGGCGCTCGTTTTCGATGCCTGGTTCGATGCTTATCAAGGCGTGGTCATTCTGGTTCGAATGGTAAATGGAACCTTGCGGCCCAACCAGAAAATCAGGATGATGCATTCCGGCTCTGAGCACGAAGTGCTGAAGCTCGGTGTATTTACGCCCCATTCGGAACCGGTGGAGTCGTTGTCGGTTGGCGAGGTCGGGTTTGTGATTTCCGGCATTAAAAATATCCGGGATATTAAAATCGGTGACACCGTAACCGAGGTTCGTCACCCGGCGACGGAAGCGTTGCCCGGTTTCAAGGAAGTAAAGCCGATGGTTTTCAGCGGGATCTACCCCGTGGATAGCACCGACTTTGGTAACCTGAAGGCCGCGCTCGAAAAATTAAGTCTCAACGACAGTGCCTTCACCTACGAGAATGAAACATCCGAGGCGTTGGGGTTCGGGTTTCGGTGCGGCTTTCTCGGTCTGCTGCACATGGAGATTGTGCAGGAACGACTGGAACGCGAGTTCAGCCTGAATCTGGTTACCACTGCACCCACGGTGCTTTACAAGATACGCACACTCCAAGGTGAGGTACTATCCATTTCCAATCCGTGCGACATGCCCCCGATCCAGAATATCGATGTAATCGAGGAGCCCATCGTACACGTGACGATCCACACGCCGGAAGAATTCTTGGGAAATCTGATAAAACTCTGTGAAGAGCGACGGGGTACGCAGACGAGGTTCCACTACCATTCGCCGAAGCGGATCCTCTTGGAATACGACATGCCCTTTAATGAAATTGTCCTGTCATTCTATGACAAGCTCAAAAGCCTGAGTAAGGGATACGCAAGTCTCGATTATGATTTTACGCGATTTGAACCGAGCGAATTGGTGAAGCTGGATCTGCTCATCAACGGAGATCCGGTCGATGCCTTGAGCTGGATCGTCCATAAAGGAAAGTCCTATTACCGCGCGCGCGATCTCGTGACCAAGATGAAGGGATTCATCGAGCGGCAGATGTTCGAGGTGGTCATCCAGGCCGCCATCGGTTCCAAAATCATCGCGAAAGAGCGCATTGCGCCGCTCCGGAAAAACGTTCTGGCGAAGTGTTACGGCGGCGATATTTCCCGAAAGAGAAAGCTGCTGGAAAAACAAAAAGAGGGAAAAAAACGCATGAAGCAGGTAGGCAAGGTGGAGATACCTCAGGAAGCCTTTCTGGCGACCTTGTCGATTGATTAGATTGAGATGGAGAATGACAAGGATGGAATCGATATGACACTCGCCCCCATCATCCTATTCGCGTATCGCCGCCCCGATCATCTGAGACGCACCCTGGACGCTTTGCTGTCGAGTCCCGAGGCGGGCCAATCGGATCTTTTCGTTTTCTGCGACGGCGCGCGCGTTCCCGAGGACGAGCCGGGTGTGGCGGGTGTGCGCCAGATGATTCAAAACCTCACCGGGTTCAAATCCATTCACAAGACGTTGCGGGACGATAATCGTGGCCTGGCGAAATCGATCATCTCCGGCGTGACCGAGGTGTTAAAAAGCCACGAATGCGCCATCGTCGTCGAAGACGATCTGGTGGTCTCCCCGGGGTTTCTGGCCTTCATGAACGCAGCCCTGGATTTCTACAGAGACGAGCCGAAAGTCGGTAGCGTGTGCGGCTATTTTTACCCGGTTGGAGGGACGCTTCCGAAAACCTTCTTTTTGCGCGAGGCGGATTGCTGGGGCTGGGCGACCTGGCGACGCGGTTGGGCGCATTTTGAAGCCGATGGAAAAAAGTTGTTGGGTGGCATTGAGAGCCGCCAACTTTCCCGGAAATTCGACGTACAGGGTTCGTACCCTTACGTGCAGATGCTTCAGGACCAGATCGCAGGGAAAAACAATTCGTGGGCCATTCGCTGGCAGGCCTCGCTCTTTCTGGCGGACAAACTGACTCTCTACCCGGGAAAAAGTCTGGTGCAGAATATCGGTTTCGATGGCTCGGGCGAACACTGCGGGGCCACATCTGTGTTTCAGGTGGAAATGAGTAAGGCTGAGATACCTTTGAAATCTATTCCTATCGTAGAAAATCTGGAGGTCGAAACAAAGTTGGCTGTCTATTTTCGTAATTTGCAGCGCCCGGCGACCACCGGTCTATTGAGTCGATTTAAAAACCGAGTGTTTAGAGTCGTTAGGGCCCTTTACGGCCGGTCACGGCTAGCTCCTCAGATGAAGGTGCCTGGTGAGACTGGGTGCGGGGGGGCAAAAACAACAAATGTTAAGGGTTGATGCAATGCGAATTGAAGGACTGTGAATAAAAGTCCGAACCTGAGAGTATGAAGATAATCATGAAGACTTTGGCACAAACGATGGGATTGGTCGGATTAGGGCTCATTCTGTTCTCATGCGGGCAGGCGGCGGTGGACAGTCCCGATCCGGTTATCCCTCCAAAACCAGGAGCCAAGTACCAGTTGAATCTGTTTGCCGCGCCGTGGTGTGTACCGTGTGAAGACGAGCTAAAAGAGCTCAAGGGGATCTGGGAAACAGAGCCTCAGGCCACACGGGATAAGTTGTCCGTAAAAATCTACGTAGAGGAAGGCGCGAATCAAGGGCAGCAGCCGTCCACCGAAATGACCGATGCCTTTAAAGTGCGGATGGGTGTGGAATTTGTTGCCGTGTCCGATACTTGGAAATGGAAAACCTACCGCACCTTTTTTAAAAGTGGGTGGAACTTGCCGGCCTCGGTCGTATTGAACGATCAAAACGAGGTCATTAAAAAATTCATCGGCCCGCCGAAATACACGGCCCAGGAGTTGATGGAGTATCTTCGCGGAGTGCTGGGTAACCCATGAGAGTGCTTTTATTTGGAATCCTTTTTGTCGGAGCCGTATGGGCCAAACCCGCGCCGCCTTTTCAAGGCGACCGACTGGGCGGGGGACGCCTGTCGTTAAAGGAGTCCCTTAAAAACGATAGACACCTGCTGCTCAGTTTCTGGGCCACCTGGTGTGTCGCCTGTATCGAGGAATTAAAGACGGTGCAGGAAAAACTCAAAGCCAATCCCAGTATTCGTCTGGATCTGGTTACCGTAAATGTCGATCTTCCCGAGTCGGCCAGCGATGTCAGGCCAACGATGAAGCTGTACGGATTTAATTTTCCCGTCATTCTGGATCCCAAACACGAAATCTTTAGCAAGTATCAGGCCGACAAAAGCCTGCCGTATTCCGTTCTCATTTCTCCGACCGGTGAGATGGCCCGGTCTTTTCAAGGGTATTCGGAAAGTCTGTTTTCAGAGGTCCAATCGCTCACCCTTAAATCCGCTTTGAAATAGCAAAGGACTGACAAGAATTTATGAAAATCCAAATGGTAACGGTCTGGCTGGCCTCGTTCCAGTTGTTGGCTGCCGGCGATTCCTATTTGAAATCGACCTCGGTAACCTTTCAGGATCACCTGCTTGTGGCAAGCGTGGGCGATCCGGAAGACCCCACGTTGCAACCCGACGGACGAATACAGCACGCGCTAACCGTAACGGCCGAGTCCGAATCTTGGAACGTGGGTTTGGGTGTTGCCAATGCGTTATCTCAGTACGAGCAATTTGGAGACAACCACCCGTTCGTACTGGAGAAAAAACATCTTATCTACACTCGGGATACTTTTCGGGTGGATTTCGGTGACTCGGGTCTTCAACTCGGGCGCGGCATCGCGCTCGATCTTTACCGCGACGAGGTGTTTGGGATTCACAACACGCTTGAGGGAATATCGACTAGATACGACTTTGCGAGTTTCAAGGCAGCCGCGTTTGCGGGTCGGGTGAATACATTGAGGGCGCCAGTGGTGGTAAACCCGGTGGAGAATCTGCTCGCGGACCGGGAGTTGATCGTGGCTGGAGCGCAGATTCAGGCTCGAACCAACGCTCGGGTTGACGCGCGGACAGAGGGAGAGACCTCGTTTGAAACAGCTATTGCATTGCATTACTTTAGCGCTGCCGGACGCCCGTTGACCAGCACCGCTGACAAGTACTGGCACACGGTAGGGGTTTCCTTTTCGCAGGAAGGAATATGGGACGGTGCTGATGTTTATGTCGAAACCAATGGGGTGCTGGGCTCCAGGAAGACGGGCGATCGCATCGTGGAAAAACCCACGGCGTTTGGCACTTACGGGGCGCTCACCTATAGCCCCGATAACTGGAGGTTGAAATTGGAGGCGAAGGACTATCGTCATTACGACTTTGAGTTTCGACGGCCGCCGACCCTGGAAGAGGACATCGTGACGTCTTTCAATATCGAGGATATTTCCGCCACCCGGCTGCAGGCGGAGCGTCGTATCGATCGTCACTCCGTCACGGCCTCTGGACTAGCGGGTTATGATCGAACGACAGGCTCACAGCTCTATCACGGTGTGATGGGGACTCGACTGCATTGGGGGCGCGACGAGGTTGAATCCAAGGTGGGTTATCGAATTATCCGGGATGAAAGTGAATTGAAACATGGCCAGGTAAAAACGAAAATCTCCACCTTTCCCGGCCAGTCCGTCGAACTCCTCGTCCGGAAACAACTGGAGATGAAGAACCTTAGAACGCTGGCGACTCTCGAGGACCGCAATGTCGTAGAGGGGACCTACAACCTTTCGCAGCGGTGGAGCGTCGGTGTCGGGTTCGAATACATTCCCACCAATTTTGAGGGGAATTATTTTTTCAATTCTGCGGTCGCCTACAAGGCCGGGGCCACCTCGGCGCGAATGTTTATGGGCACGACGAGCGGCGGTTCACGGTGCTCGGGCGGAGTTTGTCGACGAGTACCGCCGTTTTCTGGGGCGATGCTCGAGGGTTTTGCGACGTTTTAGCGAATTTTAACTAACACTACCGGTAGCCGGCCATGATCTTGGCAAGCGCCTCGGCGCTCGGAACCAGATCCTTCTCGGTAAGGTCACACAAAGCCGTACTCCCGACATTGAGGATTTCACCGAGGTCCTTTTGGTTCTTTTCGAAATAAAGAAGTCCGGTCACCAGCGTTTTGGACTGCCTGGCCTCGTGAATATTGATGAGTGATTTCATCTTATTCGTGGGATCGTAATCATTCCCAAGTTTTTTTAGCGTGAGATGTGAGCCATCGTGAAGGGGGATGTCCCGCATCTCGCCTTCTTTGATTTCTATCTCAATGGGTTCGAAGGACGGTACGTAGCCCAACTCGTGCAGCGGCATTTCATGTGTTTTGCAGTAGCTATAACTTTTGGTGCTGCCTTCATGGTTATTGAAGGTTACGCAGGGACTGATGATATCGAGCAGCGCCATCCCCTTGTGGGACACGGCAGCCTTGAGAAGCGAAATAATCTGCTTGCGGTCCCCTGAAAACGAGCGCGCCACGAAGGTTGCGCCCAATTCAATGGCCATCGCGCAACAGTCGATAACGGGATACGGATTGTCCGCCCCTTTTTTGGCCTTGGCGCCGTGATCGGCGGTCGCGCTGAATTGGCCCTTGGTGAGTCCGTACGTGCCGTTGTTTTCAATGATGTAGGTCATGTCCAGATTTCGGCGCATGACATGACAAAATTGGCCCATACCGATACTCGCCGTGTCCCCGTCACCGCTCACACCCATGAGAGTCAATTTGTGGTTGGCCACCTTCGCGCCGGTGGCAATGGCCGGCATGCGGCCGTGAACCGAGTTGAACCCGTGGCCCCGATCGATGAAATAGGTCGGGGTCTTGCTCGAACAGCCGATTCCAGAGACCTTCGCGACCGTGTGAGGCGGGATGCCAAGCTGGTAATACGCTTCAATGATGGCCGCGGTAATCGAGTCGTGGCCACACCCCTTACAAAGTGTCGAGGGCTTTCCTAAATAATCTGCCTTGCCGAGACCGATGCGGTTTTTTGCGGGTTCCATAACTATTTCCCCATCTGGGTTTTAAGGTCGCGCTCGACGATATCGGACGACAGCGGAAACCCGCCGTAATAACGAATGCCTGTGAGCTTTGGCTGACAACCGCGAATGTCGATCTCGAGGAGTTGCTGCAACTGACCGTCGCGATTTTGCTCGACCACAAACACACGATCGCAGCTCGAAATAAACTCGTCCACCTCCGGCGTAAAGGGATACGCCCGGACCCTGAGGTATTTTAGCGGAGTCCCCTTCATGCGATCGAGCGTTTCGACGACCGCGGGGTGACTGGTGCCGCAGGCGATGATACCGGTTTTGGCCTTGGGGTCGCCGCTTATTATTGGCTTAGGTACATATTTTTTGGCCGTGTGCCATTTTTTCAAAAGCCTATCGACATTTCGGGTATAGGTAACGGGTGATTCGGTGTACCTGGCGAACTCATCGTGTCCCGAACCTCGCGTAAAGAAGGCGGCCTTCGGGTGATCCGTGCCGGGCAACGTGCGGTAGCAGATTCCATCGCCATCGATATCCTGGTAACGCCCGAAATCCCGTATTTTTGAGAGAGCTTCGGCTGAGAGCACCTTACCGCGATCGAATTTGCGTTCCTTGAACTTTAATTCGTCGTCCATCCAAAGATTCATGCCGAGATCGAGATCGGTGAGCACAAAAATGGGCGTCTGCAACCGTTCGGCGAGATCGAATGCGTCCTGGGCCATCTCGAAACAGTCGGTGGGGGAGCTTGGAAAAAGTAATACGTGTTTAGTATCGCCGTGGCTCGATAGCGCGGCCTTTTGGATATCGCATTGCTGCGTTCTCGTCGGAAGACCGGTGCTCGGGCCCACGCGCTGAACGTCCCAAATCACCGCCGGCACCTCGGCGTAATAGGCCAAACCGATGAACTCTCCCATGAGACTGATTCCGGGGCCTGAGGTCGACGTCATTGCGCGAGCGCCGGTCCAGGACGCGCCGATGACCATGCCAATTGAGGACAATTCATCCTCTGCCTGGATGCTGGCGAATTTTCCTCTGCCCGTAGAATCCATGCGAAGCTTTGCAAAATAGGACTCCACTGACTCGGCTAGAGAGCTAGACGGCGTGATTGGGTACCAGGCAAGAAAGGTACAGCCGCCATAGACCGAACCGATGGCCGCAGCGGTATTTCCTTCAATAACTATTTTTCCTTTATTGGACCCGCCACGCTGAACCCAATACGCGTCCGTTTTCTGGAAATTCTTTTGGGCGTATTCCAGCCCCAGATTAAAGGCCACCTTATTGGCATCGATTGCCTTTTGTTTACTCTTAAACGTATCCGCGATCACACTTTCGATGACATCTTTTTCGATTCCATAGAGATGGCTCAGGGCTGCAACGTAGAAAAGATTCTTCAACAGGTGGCGCAGTTCCGGATTGATGGTCTTGGCCAACTCATCAATGGGAATCGCATAGACACTCATGCCAGCCTTGATCTGTTCGGGGGCGATTTGAATGAGATTCGAATTATAAAAGATGGACGTTCCGGGGCGCATCAACGCGATATCTTCCTTGGCCGTTTCGGGGTTCATCAAAACAGCGATGTCATCGTGTTCTCTTAAACACTGATACCCCTTTTCGCTGACCCGGATCTGAAACCAGGTCGGCAGACCCTGAATATTCGAGGGAAAAAGATTCTTTCCGCAAACCCCAACGCCCATTCTAAAGAGCGATTTAAAAAGAATGTTATTGGCCGACTGACTACCAGTGCCATTTACGGTTGCTATTCGAAAACTGAAGTCATTGATTTTCTTTTCCATGACCCTCAACTCATCGGAATGTTGCCACGAAGACTTTATAGCGCCCTAAGACTAAGAACAAAAAAAATAGGTTCGAAGTAGCGCGGTGTCAAATCCAAATATATCAACACATTGGCCCCCCCAACTGCGTGGTGAAAAAAACACAATAGACTGCTCATGTCGCAGCCAGTCGACACCCAAAATTGACACCCCTCGCCGCGATGGATATTCTACGTCGTCCTGAAAATTACGGGGCGGTAGTTAAGCTGGTTATAACGCCTGCCTGTCACGCAGGAGGCCGCGGGTTCGAATCCCGTCCGCCCCGCCAAATTCGCGCCAACGCTGGAAGTTTCCTCAAGCGTGACACCCCCTTCGTCAGCATCACTTTTCAATACAAATTCCAGGGTTCGACACCCATTGCTATCCGGGTCACCGACTTTGATAGCCTCGAACAGTTCACGGTAGGCATTTTTTAGGGCAACTGGATCTTTAGCTTGAATCATTTCCTGCACGCGCTCCGCCTGGCCGGCCACGTCCTTCCAGGAAACGTCGGATGCTTCGAGGTCCGCACGTTTTTGTTTTAGGGAGGACAAGTCCCTTTCGAGATTTTCCCGCTCTGCCATCAGCGCCAACATTTCGGCTCGATATTTTTCTCGGAGTTTTTGCGTGTCGGGGTTTTCGTCGACCCCGTTCCCATCTTTCTCGCCCAACAAGAAGTGTATCTCCATGCGCAGGGCTTCTTCCCGTTTGCCGAGTTCGAGGACTTTGCCTTCAATAACGGCTCCGCTTTGACTGATAACCGCAGCCGTTGCCTGCGCAGCGCCTCGCCGCTTAACCAACGCCCCCTGAAGTTCTGGTGAATTACGAATGACCCCAGAAACGATTCGCTTTGCCTCGGCTTCAACCACGTCTGCGTGCAATCTAATCCCGCTTTCCTTGTTAAAATAATAGTGATCTTCCCCTCGGAAATCTTACTTTTACCCACAAGTTTTGACCAGCCTGGTCAAAACTTGTGGGTAAAAGTAAGCGCGGAGATCGGACAGGAAAAACTTTACGCTACCACTCGCTTGGGCCGAAATGGACTTAATTTTAACATTAACCTTCAGAACACCTCATTCATTGCATCGGTTAGCATGGTTGGACGGATTTGATCTCCCCCGCCGCTATCCAAACGCAAATCACTGTTGGCTTCGATATGTAGGAAGCGACTGCTGGCGGTCGGGGTGGCACTTGTTTCGCACGGATCCGATGTTTGCCCGTTGACATACCTTCCTTGAGTGTTGTCTGTCGCACAAAGTTTATCATCACTACTGTCAGCAACCAGATTGCAACTTTTCGTGGTTGCCGTCGCTTCTACCCCAACCACTAGCGCTTTGAGTTTGGTATTGAGCTGATTGGACAGAGCCGTGCTAGCCAAATCATCTTTTGTTCCCACACTTAAGCGCGCAACAATTCCATTGGGTCCCGTTGGACAATCGGAAGAACCACATCCATGGATTTGGACCGTTTTAATAGAACTATTGAAATTATGGACTTTGATGGCAAACAAATGAAAGAAAGAATTACCCACATGAGCCATATCAGACACTTTGTAGGAGGTCCCACAGGGGTTAGTGGCGGCGCTGCAGCTTGAATTCGCTGCATTGGCACAACGCCTCGTTGTGGATATCGAAAGATATCGAAAACCCACATTTCTAATAATATCTACGGCGATCGCTTCAGTATGCAAATCATCAGTATTATGAGGAGCTCCGATGTGGTGAACCTTTGATGAAGCTGGATAAACACAATACACTCCCCTTCCTACCTCCTGTCCAGACTTCGGAGCTAAACAATAGAGTACCGCATTTGAGTTTCCGGTATCGGTAATATGGAGAACCTCGTAGTTCAATGCTGAAGCTAACGTATCGGCTCCGGCATAATCGGCCGCCAAAAACTCATCGATGACCGCTCCCCACGAAGTGTAATTTGCAGCGGAAGGAACACTGTATCCTTCTGAACTGGCCGCCTTAACGGGGAAGTCATCAATATATGTTCGAAGGTTTACCGAAGAAGCACCAATACACCCGACACTTACGGCAGTTACATTAGCCGAGGCAACCGATCCGCTCCCGCTAGAAACAAAACAAAACTGGTTAGAAGGATGCGATGAGACAGTCACACTGTAACTACTACCGTCGGTAATGCTCGTTGAGAAGGTAAAACCTCCTGTCGAGGTAATGGTAAGATTATCCCCACTATTGTTTTGAAGCACTACGGTTCCACTGAGTCCGCTTAGAGTGCCACCTACCGTGTAGGTAGGAGTAACGGTGGTAACACTTGCCGCTGTGTAAACCGCCTTATTTCCCGCTTCGTCTTTTACCAGAACGTTGAAATAGTATGCCGTACTTGCGGTGAGCCCCGTCACCGCTTTCGAGCTAATATCCGCCGCATAAGACCCGACGGAGGTACCGTTAGCTTCGCAGGTGGCGACGCTTGAAATATTATTTGAAGTGGATCGATACACCAAATACTGCAACGCGCTCTGTGTGCTGACGGTGTCGGTCGCCTTGGTCCAACTGAGTGTGAGCGTAGTGGTGGTCACACTCGCCGTGGCAAGCGTTCCGCTCCCACCCACGGTGGGTGAAGTGGTGTCGGCGGTAGTTCCCACAAGGACGGATTTACTCGCCGAGGTAAAGCCCGCCGTATTTTTCGTACTATCCGCTATAAAGGTGTCCCTAGCTGAACCCACTCCCGTAGCCCAGGCGGAAGTCGAAAGTGTGGAGCCACCTGAGATGGTAATCGCGGTGGCACTTTGCACCCCATTAAAAGTACCATCTGTAAAATCCGATTTGAGAGCGGTCACCAGGTTTATCACCGTGACCCCAAGAGTCTTTGCGTACTGAGAAAGTCCGGCAAGAAGCATTCCGTACATGGCATTTTGATTCGATAGATCCGTGGGGGTCTTGGTGGGATCGCCATCCACTGTGGTGACATCGGTAAGCCCGCTCGCTAATGAGATAGCTGCGTTTGCCGCCGTGATGTTTTCAGCCAGCGTTCCCGTTAGGGCCGCACTTCTCACTACTGCAAATTCGGTAAGGGGCGAAATTATTACCGTGCGAGATTCGGAGATTGAGGCTAAGCGAGTTCTCATCGTAAACGTGCCCATCTCAGTACTCGTACCGGTGGCTTCATCGGTGAAAATCCCACCAGACACTTCAAACTCTAAGGGAGCATTGATTGCCGCAGTCGAGACAGTCGCTACCCCCGCAGAGGTAGTTCCCGTGGCAAGGGTTGTACTTCTCTCCCCTGCATCGGTAAGTGTGAAAACAGTGTTATCGTCCCCCCATCGATGGCACCTTTCGCCGCGATGACTCTGAGGGCAAGCCCTGAGCTAGTGCTGTTGAGGCCGGTGCCACAGCTTAAAATCACTAGCACCGTTGATAGGAGTCCGATACATCCTGCGATCCATAGGGATAGCTTTTTTGCCATAAATCCTCGCCCAGTCCGATTTCAACGCCGATCATGAGTTGCCACGTTGGATTGCCCGGCTTTGCAACATATTGAATCCCGCCACGGACGGACTGAATCAATACAAGTAGTGGGTCGTTAAAATGATAGGAAGCCCCCAAGCCT
This sequence comes from uncultured Pseudobdellovibrionaceae bacterium, assembly GCA_964603655.1. Taxonomy (GTDB): domain Bacteria; phylum Bdellovibrionota; class FAC87; order UBA2466; family UBA2466; genus JACPWY01. Next base: position 32,811 of record CAZRVZ010000156.1, read on the forward strand.
GAGCTAAAGAGAAAGCCGCCCTCGGAGCCCCAGTGCTGTGTGCCGATGCTTAAATCCCCGGACCAATTCTGATGAAATCGGTAGAGTCCGCGGAAATCGACGGTTAACGCAAAGAACTTAGTTGTCGCGGTATTTAAGACCGTGCCCCCTAGATCTCCAATAACGGACCACTGATCATTGATATTGTATGCGGGCGACCACAAGCCCAAGAGGCTGTTGCTGCTGCCGGAAGACTGGAAATAGCTGGTCAGATATACCCCTGCTCGAACTAGCTCATATTCAGGACGCGCATGAATACTTTTTATGTTTTGGGCATGAAGCACTGAAGTAAGGGTAACGACCCAAAGTAACGAAATGGAATAGGTTGCCATCCTCATGCTGTGCTTCGGAATAATCGGGGGAAATGTTGATTTGAAGACAATGGGATTACCACCCCAGAGGAACTCGCCGAGTTATTGGGAGTCTTAAAAACCTCTTCCACCTCTGAATTCGTTGCCGCGACGAGCTTCCAAGACAAAATGCTCTCTTATGAGCATTACCGAAAGATGCTTCGCTCGTATTGTCGGGAACTTGGGCTCCCAATAGTTGGGACTCATGGACTCAGACATTCGACTGCTGCG
>CAZRVZ010000157.1:0-21745 GCA_964603655.1 uncultured Pseudobdellovibrionaceae bacterium
ACCTAGTGGCCTGTGGAACTTTGTGGAACACCTTAGGAATAGCGGCAGAAGTACCGACAAGGGATTGAGGTTTCTATCTCCCTAGGAGGGGTCTATCGTGAAAGTTCTTATCGTTGATGATTCGGTCGATCACCGCTCGAAGCTGCGGCAGTATTTAGAAGAAATGGGCAGTCACGTTACGGAGGCGGGCAGCGGAGCCGAAGCGCTTTCGATCTACGGAACGTTGAAACCCGATGTAGTTGCATTGGATCGAGTGATGCCCGATCTCAACGGACTTTCCACATTGGAAGAGCTCAAACGCGTCGACCCAAATGCCAAGGTGGTGATGATAAGTTCGACCCACACCGTATCAGAAATGCTCGAGGCACGGGAGGCCGGCGCTTTGGGATTTTTGCTAAAACCGCTGAAACGCGAAAAGGTTCGTGACGTTATCAATAAACTGTGCGGAATCGAAAATGAAAAATGAGGCGCAGAGAATGAAAGTGCAGGGGGAACCTTACGCATGAGACCCTTAGTAAAATCACCACCGAATCACGCTAGCGAAAGGTCACAATGGCCGTCGTAGTGGCGCCCGCACCGGCAGGGGCACCAGCAGCATTGATCCCTGCGATTGAGACAACGGAGAGTCGCGCCTCGCTGCCCATTGCAAATGTGCTCACGCGAGTGCTTATCCGATCGCTGTGTACGCTCCTTAAATCCGAGGTAATGTTTCGAGAGATCGAAAACGCAGCCGATGCCGAAATGTTCGAGTACTGGGTCGAAGGCGTCGTAAAGGGGGAAATTGAAGGAAATCTAGGCATGGGCGTAGACAAGTCGACGCTTCGATCGCTCGCCATCAGTCTTCAGATTAAAGACAGCCGAGGGAATGTGGATCTCGATGCCGTACTGTCCAAATTGCACCAGGCCATCTGTCAGGAGCTGGAAAAGCAGTTCATGCAGGACGATTTTCAGTGTCGTCTAGGGCCCGTTACCGGCGTTCAACACAATTTCCAGTTCAGCCCCCATTCGAGCTCCTGTCTGGTGGTTCCAGTCGAGACCAAATTTGGAATTTTAAGAATTTTCTTTTCCCTGGAAGGCTCAACCGCTCAAATTCTGAAGGAGCTCATGCGCCTTGGAGGACAGTTCACTGAGCGCAAGGTTCGCGTTTACGCCTCGCAAGTCGAATCCATTTTTAGTCATGTGCGTACGCTCGAGTCACTTGAGTCGCGTCTTCTCGCCGGAGTTCACGTACGCAGTCAGATGCGGGTCGAGATTAAGAAGCTCAAACGAATTCTCCACTACATCAAATGCGATCCGTTCGAAATGGTATTCGTCCCGGCCCGGCGGCTCGTGGCCGAGCTAGCCAAGGAACAGGGAAAACGGGTTAAATTGGTGTCTCACGGTACCTGGCTGTTTCTGAATAAGGGACTATTAAGCTACCTGTACGACCCCATTTTGCACCTCGTTCGCAATGCGGTCGATCACGGGATTGAGGATCCCAATGAGCGCGAACGACTGGGAAAACCCGCTGCGGGTTCCATCCGCGTCCTCGCGGCCTTTACGGCCTCAGGTCTTAGAATGATTATCAGCGACGACGGCCAAGGTGTCGATACGACTCGGGTACGATCGGCGGCCATCCTGAAGGGACTGGTGTCGAGAGAACAGGCGAGTGAGCTGATGTCATCGGAGCTCTGCGGGTTGATTTTTGAACCCGGGCTCTCCACGCGCGATCGTATTGACGCGGTCTCCGGTCGCGGCCTGGGGCTCGATAACGTGCGCCGATCGCTTGAGGGTATCGGCGGAACGATTCGAATCTTATCCAGCTCCCACCACGGCACGTCCTTTGAAATTACCGTTCCCTTGGATGAATCGCTCCAACTCATCAAGCACAGTTCTCCATCAACCCAATCCAATTTACAAAGTGCGATCGATGAGGATGGCGCGCTCCAGGAAGAGCTGAACGGCTACCTGGATCGCCTCGAAAAGGCGACACGCCTGCTCGAAAGGGAGAAAACGCCCGCCGCGGCCTACGAAAGTTTTCGGCTTATCCATTCCGTAAAAGGAGTTGCGGGATTTTTAGGATGGAACCGAGTGGTATCCTACTGCCATGATCTAGAGGACCTTCTCAAGCAGGTTGCAGACGGAAAGGTTCCTCTCAAATCGACTTTGCTCGAACTGCTCGCCAGCGCGTGCTATGCGCTCAGGGAATTCTGCGGTGCCTCGGCTAACGCCAGTGCGTATCCGCTGGTCAAGATCAGAAACCTAGAGGCACAGATTCTGAGCCAGCTCTGGTCGCAGAGTCATCCCAACGAAAAGGGCCAATTCTATTTTGGAAAATATCACCTCAAGGCGGTGCGCGATCTCGTTGCGCCTGCCAATCCCCGATCGTCACTTGTCGCTAAACCGGACAGCGACTTCGACACGGCGATGGCACAGCCGCTGGGGGCCATCGTGCAGTTTTCCGGGGATCGCCGGGGATATGCCGGGATCCTGATGTCCGAAGATGCCTTTATGAACGTAATACATCCCTTTATTACCGGTCGTGTCGAGATGGCGGCCGTTCAGGATAAACTATTTGCGCTCAACGAATTTGCTCGTATTGTCGGAAGCCAATTGGGAGCACTGGCGCTGAAGGAGGGAATTGAGCTTCGACATTCCGCACCGCTCGCCTACATTGGCTGGGGCCAGCCGCTGAAGATCCTCGGCCATCCGAGCTACTGTTATCTGTGCGAAATGAACGGACACGCCTTTTATCTGGTCGGTGACTTTGTGCTTCCGCACGACGCAGTAGAACGAGCTGTGCGCCACGAAGAATTCAGCTATTACCCACCGGTGGTGATCAACGAATCGATGAAGCTTTGTCGGCAACAACTGAGTGAGGTTGATCTCAGCATTCGATTCGACGAGGTTGCCTCACAGTCCGATCTCATCGGATTCGACGGGGGTTTTACCGTTGTGGTCACTCTCAGCGGAAACCCATCAACGATTCTTTTCTTCAGCTTCGAATCGGCGCTCGCGGCCCATCTGTTCGAAGTGGCCCAAAAGCAGAAGGGCCAAACGCTTGCGCTTCACGAGTTTTTGGGGGAATTCGCCTCGAAAGTCTCGGCCGATCTTATCAATGAAATGGCGTCAAAGGATGTGAAGCTTGCCGCATCCTTACCCTCGGTCTTTTTGGGACAGGCCTACGTGGCCAACTTCAATCGTCTTTTTTTGACGAATAAGCTCACAGGCCTCACGCCTCGCGGCCGGTTCGAGCTTAATGTGCTGGTGACTCAGGTTGCGGACCGTTAAGAGTGCCGATGACAAAGATTTCAACTCAACCCATGACGTATCATTTGAAGCCCAAGGATTTTCGCTCCGTTCCGTGGAAAAACGGTCGGGGGTCGACGATTGAGATGGCCGTGGACACTGCGGTTCCTTTCCGGTGGCGCCTCTCGCGGGCAAAGCTCGTCGAAAGCGGGCCGTTTTCAGAATATCCGGGGTATGACAGAAAATTTGTACTTCTGAGCGGCGGTCCGATTACCATTTCGCACGCGAGTCCAGGCGTCGCTGCTTCGCTAAGGAGCACTACCCGGAAATTACATGCCCTTGAGTCCTGCGCATTTCCAGGGGAAATCGCCAGTCACGCCGAGCTCTCCGCCCCCGCCGAAGACTTTAACCTGTTTACACTGCGCAGTTCTACTTCAGCCTCGGTCTTCCCGATAAACATGGCAGCCGACGAGGAGGTGCAGCTTCCATTACAGGCCGACGAGCACTTCGTTTACCCAATACAGGGTGATCTCAAGGTGCTCGATGCCAATGGCGATCAGAACGGCCAGGAGTACACGCTTCTCGCCGGCGATCTCTTTCGCGTGTCGCGACCACCAAACTTCGAATTGCTCAATCTCAGGCTCTTTAGCGAGTACCAGGTAACGGCCCTGTGGATCGTGATTCGAGTTTCCAAGTAACGGCATTGCGGTAGAGGCTTGCCTGGTACGCCCAGCGATTCCCGCTACGCGGGAATCGCGACTGATTGAGCCTGAGATCACAGTGTCAAAAAAATACCTTTCGTAATGTAGCGCCGTGTAAACGGGTCGCGGACGGCGGTTTGCGGCTCGCGGGAGGCGGCAGAACGGAAACGCGGCCGGCGGGATGTCGGAAACTTGGAAACCCTGCGCAGCGTTCGCAGGTCAATGCCGAAACGCTACCCGCCAATACTTGCCATCCCTGTGACCCGCGCGGTTTATGAATCTGATGAACAGAGGTTTCTACACGTTCCATGTCTACAGTCACACTAACAATGCAAACGGCGACGCGCCCGACGGTGTAAACGAAATGCAACAGCTCTGGAGCCTACTCACCGAATCGATCGGCCGGGCCATACGGTGTTTGGAACTCAGGCTCCACGCATTCGTGCTCATGTCGAATCACTACCACCTTCTTCTTTCGGTTCGCTCGGATTCTCCCGATCGGCTGATGCATTGGCTCGTCGACCAGGATCTCGCCGCAAGCTCGTGGCCCAGGGGACTACACGGCGATGATCCTTTTCAGTTCGAGGCGATCACCCACCCTAAACAATTTCGAATCGTTTTTCGCTACATCGCGCTCAACCCCGTGGCTGCGGGGATTTGCCGCCGGGTCGAGTCCTATCGGTATTCAACCATTTACTATCGCCACGAGGGCATCCGGCTGCCCTTTACGCTCACCGTTCATCCGTGGGCGCGCGAGAGCGTTTTGGATTTTGCCGTCGACGACAAGCTCTACTGGCTCAACATAAGGGAACCCTATCGACCGATAGGCGGTACAAAACGAATGATGTCACGCCGCGCCTTGAATCGTTCGGGCATTAAACCAAGATTACTGGAATGGGAGGCACTATGAAAACGACGGTGGGTTTAATTTTCACGTTCTTAGCCCAGGCCAGCTTCGGTGTGTACCAAATCGGCGATACGGTTTCCAATCTGTGTTGGAAAAACGATGTGGCAGAGCAAATCTGCCTCGCCGATTATCCTAATCGCGTTCGGGTTCTCGTCTACAACACCGGGTGGTGCCCGGATTGCAACAGTGAGATGAGCGCGCTGGCACCCAAGAGCACCGAGTTTGCGAATAATCCCGTTACCTTCCTCAGCCTTTCCTCGGAGGGGTTCAAGAAGGGTGTTCAGGCCGATGCCGAGTTTCTAAAACTTTGGAAGGCCAAGCACTCGATCCCGTTCCCGGTGGCTCTATCCCCCCGTGATGTAGGAAAGCTCTTCCTTGAACCGCCCATTTACATCCCGAATGTAGCGGTCGTCGACACCACGGGAAAGCTGGCATTCAAAGAGGTGGAGCCGAACCTGGATAAATTGTTTGCGACGATTCGCCAGCTAATTCCCTGACACCGTTTACGGACGCCGTTTACGAATGGTAGCCCCCATGTTACGTCTGGAAACAGATGATTCTTTCCGGAAGGCGCATTCACGAAGAGATCGAAAAGGGATCGTTGGTCATTGATCCGTTTGTCCCGAAACAATTGGGTCCCAACAGTTATAACCTGCGTCTTCATGCCGATTTAGCGACGTACGAAAACTCACTGCTCGATATGAAGCAACCGCAAAAATTGAATCGCCTCTCCATTCCTGAGAGTGGCATGATCCTTGAGTCCGGAAAGCTCTATCTGGGTCGAACGATCGAGTATACCGAAACCCGCGGCTTTGTGCCCATGCTTGAGGGGCGATCTTCCATAGGGCGTCTCGGACTGAGCGTGCACATCACGGCCGGATTTGGTGACGTGGGATTTCGCGGTTTTTGGACACTCGAAATTTTCGCTCTCGTCCCGATCCGGGTCTATTCGGGAGTAGAAATATGCCAGATTTTTTATCACGAAATCGCGGGCGCCTTTGACGAGTACAAGAGCCGAAAGTACCAGGATAACCGCGATCTGCAGCCGAGTTTATTACATCAGGACTTCGAGTGATGATTAACGCTAGGGCGCGCCTTTAAGGCCATACTTCCCACTAACAGCCTCACCAGTCCCGGAAAAAACTGATTGAGTATTTTTAGCAATTTTCCATGGCCGGTAATTACGCGTTCGCGACGGCGCGCCTCGATCGCTCGAAAAATCTCTCGCCCGGCAACCGGCGTCTTCACCCGAATCCAGTCGGGAAGGTAATGCTTTGCTCCCGCGTGGTGCCGACCCAGGTTGTCCACCTCGTGGATTTCCGAGTGGACGAAGCCGGGGGCAAGGTGGGTGACGCCGATACCCGCCGGACGCAGCTCTAAATAGAGGGCATCACACAGAGCGCGGATGGCAAATTTGCTCATGGAGTAAGCCGCTCCGCCCGGCAGGGAAATATAGCCGGCAACGCTTCCGGTAACGGCAAAACGGCCGCGTGTGGCCTTGAGATCTGCGAGCGTCGCAGACAATGTTCTTAAAACTCCGTAAACATTGGTATCGAACTGCCGTTGATAATCCGCGAGGCTGAGCTCAGCCGCATTTCCCACCACCCCAAATCCTGCGTTGGCAAAGACGGTATCGATGGTACCCCATTTCTCGTGCACCGCCTGCACCGCGGCCGTCAGCTCGGAGTCATTCACCACGTCGGCACGGATTGGAAACAATTCGCCGGGCAGCCCTTTCATTTCCCCTTGCAGCAGAGTTAGCCGCTCCAACCGCCTTGCGACGGCCGCCACCCTGCACCCGGCCGAGACATACTCGCGCGCAACCGCCGCGCCAATTCCGGAGCTGGCGCCCGTGATGAAAATGATTCTGGATTGAGGTTTTACGAAGCTGCCTCGAAGTTTAATGGTTTATTGGTTTACCTTTGCCATCTTGACGAGGTTATACGCATCCAGTGTGCCGTGTCCGAATCCCAGATCCCCCTTTTTTACCGACGAGGCGATGAGAAGTTGAGTCGCCTGCGCAACCGTTGCCTTGGGCTTTACCTGAAACAGGAGGGCTAGAGAGCCTGAGACATGCGGCGTAGCCATTGAGGTGCCGGACCAGGTCGCGTACTGCTTGCCGATGAACGCCGACCCTACATTCACTCCGGGCGCGCTAATCTCGGGTTTAAAGTAAGAGACAATCTCGGAGTTAATCTCCCAAACCGCCGGTCCGCGTGTTGAAAAATAGGCGATCTGCCCGGCATTATCGAACGCTCCCACCGCAACCGTCTCGGGAAAACCGGCTGGTACCGTGTTGTGGGGATCGCCGGACTGAAGCGCACCCGAGTTTCCCGCCGCAAAAACCGGTACAATCCCGAATGCCTTCCACGTCTGTACAGCACGCCACAGCGGTAGCACCTCGGCAATGCCCGCGGCGCCACTCGCATGGGAGATCGCCCCGCCCCAGGAGTTGCTCACCAGTCTTGGAGAATCCCCAGTCGATGGATCCCCATCGGGATCAACCATCCACTGCATTCCACTCAGTATCCAACTCCACATTCCATAACCGGCTCCGGCCAAAATCTTGCCGACGACCAGATCGGCGTTGGGTGCAATTCCGGTCCCCAACCCCGCGATCGTTCCCGCAACGTGTGTCCCATGGCCGTGATCGTCGTACGGATAGGGTAGGTTGCTCACGAAATCGCGAAATCGCGATACGGTGCTCGTCACCTTGAACCCGCCACCCGGGAGCGCCACCTGCCTGGCGAGTTCCGGGTGTTTCGCCTCAACGCCGGTGTCCAAAATACCCACCCGAACGCCACTGCCATCCACGCCCGGAAAATCGGATCGAATTCTATCCACGCCAAGCCACTTCAGTCCCCACAAACTTTCCGGATCAACTGAACCGGATCCCAACGACGCGACCACACGGAGATCGAGATCCGGCTGAATCGCCTCAACACGCTGATCGTCGTAAACTCCCTGAACAAAAGCCAGTTGCGATAGATTCGCAGCCTGAGCTTGGGTGAGATCTGCAACCGCTCCGCGCACCAACCATAAATTTTTAATCGGATGCCCGGCCCTTCCACCGATAGCGGCAACCATCTGCTCGATGCTCTTGGTATTGTTTTTTTGAAGAGCTAGCTGGAGCGCGTTGGGCTCGAGCTGGCCCATTTCATCGCCGGCCATCTTAAACAAAACGATCCGGGTGGCTCCCCGAACCTGGGAGGTCATTGCCACGGTCATTGCTATGGTTAGGCAAACAACCGAAAGTCCCCAATGTGAACGCTTCATATAATCCTTTCGTTAATTAAAATGCCCCATCAATTGACGCTAAACTGAGCCGCGATGCGCCGTAACTCATCCTGACCCATCGTCGGAATAATAGTGAATCCCATTTTTTTTGCGGTTGCGGGCGTGTGCAGACTGAGCGCGAATGCGAGCGGTTCCGTAACCCCTTTGACGAAAATCTTCGCTTTACCCTTAAACCCATTTGCAAAGGTTGTTTCGAAGAACTGACGAAACTCCGCCTTCACCTCCGTCTTGATGGGCGCCGTAATCGATGTCTGTAGCACGTTGGTTTGTACCTCGAGTGCTTCCTTAAGTTCGTACTTCTTACCGGCTAGTTCGATGGCGGCGACCTGGAAGTGAAGTTTTCCATCTCTTTTGAGCGTTCCCGCGGTTAACACCTGAACGAACCGACGAGCGCGCTGATAGCCGGTTCTCAGGAGCGAATCACTGGCACGTCCCTGCGTGAATATTTTCTCCTCGGCGATATTGCGGTCGTCGATTTCATCCATGGACTCCGTGGCTCCGATAAAAAACCAAATGGCATTATTGGCCGGCATCATGATCTGATTCAATTTCGGAATCACGATGGCCTGTACCGTGGCCCCGTCGTATTGGCCCTTGTGCTTGTAGAGCGTCCCCTCTTCATTCATGCGCACATTTGACGTATTGACCTGGGCACCTGGGTAGAATTTGGTGACGATAGCGCCGACCCCAGGCCCGTTCGCCCGGTTATCATAGGAGACCTCGTAGACCCACAACCCGTCATAATCGAGGTACTCGTAATCCATCTTGCTGTAGCCGTTGGTCACGACGCCGGGCTGACCGGGATACTCCTGGTACGCACAGGACGAAAAAAACGCCACATATCCTAACAAGATGGGAATTATTATCCGCCTCATAAAAGGGTCTCCTTGTTTTTGTTGGAAAGACGCCCCCATTCGAAATCGAGCAGGTGACCAGTGTGCATTATTTTAGTTTAGCGCGGTTGCAACTGCAATGAACCAGAACCCGCGAGGAGCGCTGGGACTGCAACTTCACGAACAATTGTTAAGACGACCTATGACGCGAGGCGATGCCGGATTCTGCGCTGCGCCGCAAGCGTCGCGCTGCGCGCTGCGAATGATTAGTAAGTTACCGGCGGGCCCGCGAGTAATTTCTGAACCACACTCTGGTGGCAGTAGTAAGTATAACGGTTGGTACAAAGGCTTTTTAATGTCATCTGATTGCCGTCAATCGAAAGTGACATCTCCCCGATTTCCTTACCGCGAAAAGTGAGAAGGTAGGTGTCCCTTCGAACGTTTTCGTAGAGAGCAGTGAATTTCAAATTCGCGTCAGCGATGGCCTCTGTTGCCGCAGCCGGACAGGCACCTGCGCCAAAATCGACAACGACGACTTTGGACGAAAGCTCGACCAATTGGACGCAGTTGTCCGTTTTAGAAATCTCAAGTTTACTGGCAACGTCATCGCTGATGATTAATTTGGCAAAAACCGTTTTCTGGACCCCCTGGGATTTCGGAGTGTTGTCGCTTGCGGTATCCACCTTGGTTGGGTCGCTTTTCAGGGGCAGATTCCTGAGATCCACGTTGGGAAGTATGGGGGCCTCTAGCTTAAGCTGGCATCCGGCTATCCAAAGGGTGATGAGAGCGGCTTGGAAAACAGGGCGCATCATAATTTAATTCCTCTTCAGAAAGCGATTGAGATCCTTGACCAAACGATTCCGGGCATCCTCGAGCTTTTTAAGCTCCTTCTCTCTCACGCTGTTAAAATCATTTTCGATCGATCGCAGTTGGCCCGGGATATCGCGATCATTGACCACTCGTTCGATATCGCTGCGAACTCCACCCAGGTCACTGGCCAATTCACCAAGGTCATCCTCGATTAGCCGAACTGTCTCGGACTGTAATCGAAGCTCGGACTTAACCGACTCAGCAACATCGCTCGCATCTTTACCCGATACCTTATCGCGATAGAAATCCTCGAGCTTCCGGTACTCTTTACGGTAGCGTTCCAGCTCACGTTCAAACTCGGCAACCTTTTCGGGGTTTTTATTTTTAATTCGTTTAACCAGTTTTTCGGCCTCTTTCGACAGGTATAGTGGCGGGTTGCGACGAAACTCCCGCGCAATGGATGCGATGTCTCCGGTATCGAGCAGTAGATTGAGTGAAGCTTCGATCGATCGCAGTTCCTGGGACCGTTTTTTGATTTCGTCCCACGTTTCCCGGGACAACTCCTTGGCCGACTTTCCTTCCACATGCTCTTTTCGAAATCGTTGAAATGAGTCGCCGAGCTTGGAGTATTCCTTCATCAGTTGCTCCGCTCGCTCGATGACTTCCGGCTTATCCTTGCGCAGTTCGTCGGCGAACTTCGCCCACTCGGAATCTAGAAACTGAGCGGGATTATCAAAGAAACGCCTGATATCCTGGTCAAGCGACGGGCGGTCGTCCTCTGTACGATTTACAATTGTCGTTGCGGTCCGGCCGTTATGCGCATTTAACCGGTCGCGAAGGGTTTCGGCGCTGGCGGCAAAACTCACCGTGAAACCTAATACCAGGAAATAAAATCTATCAGTCATGAAACCACCCTGTTGGCCTTAGCATCCGGGCCCCATTGGCCCCTTATGCAACAGACCTGCCAATTTTGGTTGGCCCTAGATTCGCCTAAAAAGCTCGATCGCAGCGGTGATTCGCCAAACAGCCGGTGACAACATGCGGCATGCAGCATGCGCAGAACGAGCCTCAATTTCAACTTTTAGGTCACGATTTCTGAGTTACCATTCTTTGGCCAGGTGGCTTTATTTAAAAAGTGGCTGTGGTCTCAGGGGAGACGCCATGCGCGCGAGGAATCAAATTCCGAATTTAACTATATCTGCATCTCGATTCCGAGGGCGTGTGTCGTGGTGATACGCTGGTAGAATTGGCCGCGGGGATCGGCGCCGGTGTGGTAGGCGTAAAAAATGCGCAGTGAGTGGTGAACCTCTCGCGGGTTACTCAGTGCCAGGCCGAGCTGGAGATCGGCCGAGGGATTTGCATCGGCTTCGGCTTTCCACTTCAGGTCACCCCCGAAATAGGGGGTCAGGCTCGCGGCGGTCCAAGGAGAAAAATAGTTCACTCCCAATTGCAGAGCCCAAGGGTTCACCTCGGGAATCGCGTTCATAACATAATAAACTCCACCATACAGATGAAGAGCCCCACGGAGTAATTCCGAAGGGAGCACGGCCATTCTAAGCACCAAGTGCTCGCGGCTGTAAGCGATTGGCACATCGGCGCTGCCGTCGGCCAGGTGCGCTGAAATATGGGTGTAGCGCACTTGCCATTGGACCGATTCGGCAACACCTTCCGCGTAGGCGCCAATAAGCCCGTCCGAGCTCTCGAGCGGAAATCGTCGGTTGGCCTGAACGAGCCCGAAATAGCCGGCCCCCTCGAGGCCCAGATGAAAAGTTGGCCGCTCACTGCCGTCCTGCTGCAACGAAAAAAGGGAAAAGTAGTTTCCAATCACCGCGTTGATTTTCGAATCACCCTCGAAGCCGAGCGCCATCTTCACCTCGCGCGGATCGGCAAAAGTCGAACGAAACGATCGGCCGCGCGGCACGAGTCCCAATTTCAGCTCGCCGGCATCGATCGCGAGGCTCAAACAAAGAGAAATGAATATGATTTTTTTCATTGCACGACCTATGACTGGCGTTCTGTCTAAAACAGCAAAGACACCGCGACCTGGTGCGCTGAATTGGTGTTCGGAGCGTTGGCGAATTCCACCGCATAGTGGGCGGAAATCCTAGGAGACAGAAGACTGGCCCCGGCGCTCCAATGCGTTTCGCCAGTTTCACGCTCGATTCGATAGCCGCCCTTAATCGAAAAAAAGTACGGCGAAACAAACTCTGCGCCAAACCCATATTCGTAGGGAGACGCCGGTTGAGTGGCGACTGCTAGACTCGAGGCGGAGAAATAGAGCGCGTCCTTCAGATTGAGGCGTATTCCGATTCCAATCTCCCGCCTTTGATTCTCGAGGAACGTACTACCCCCTAAAATATTTCGCGACACCATGCCAAACTCGAACGGTAAAACGCGCATCAATATTCCGGCATCGCCATCATTCATACGCCCCGAGGAATTCCAGAGAGATTTTCCCATGACACCGACCGAAATCATTTCCGAGATTTTGCGACAAAAACCGAGGCGAAGCGCCTGCAGCTCCTCGGTGGTTGTCGTCGCCTCTTTCCGGATGTAGCCGAGCGATCCGCCGATATAGGAGGTCTTGGTATCCACCACCGAGGCGGCTAGCGCTCCCTGCATCATTGACCCCTCTACTGAATAAATCTGAGTAAAGCCGGACGCCGCCGGATTCGAATACAGGCTGTCATTGAACTGAACCGCGCCAATGAGGGAGTGGCCTTGGGCCCTTTCCTGAATGGGGACGTACTCCGGAGCCGCAATCACTACCCTCGCCAGAGTCCACAACGCTACAATTGCCCACTGTTTTTGCATCGCATCCTCACTCTTTATCAAATTGAGCTTATTTTCGGCACCGATCGTGTCGTATCAATTTACAACCCAACCCCCGAAAAATAAAGGCAAAGCGCCCCATGGTGTTGCGCCGAGTTAAAAATTCGGGCGTTCTGTATTCTCTTAGAGCCCGCGCATTTAAACGATCGGAGTGCGCAACGGGCCATCAGGTTTGAATGGAATTGGGTGGCACGTGGCTTGCTATATTACCCTTTGGGACTGGCTATTCGGGGCCTCATGCCTTGAATTTGTATACGTCCTACGGCGGGTGGCTGAAATGTTTTGGAAATCGAGAGCTCTTTTCGTAATAGTGTTTCTTTTAGCAACGGGGCAGTCCCGCGCGATTGCTTGCGGCGATTCTTGCGGAGACTGGTCGGGTCTTTACAATACCGGGGGGTACAACCTCTATAATTTTGGCGTCGATATGTACAACACGATGGACTATGGGTCATCCCAATACGACATGGGCTACGATTCAGGCAGCTGGGGCGGATCCTGCGGAATGCTTGTTTCCGGCTGCGGATCCGGCTACGACACGTCATCCTACACCGTTACCATCGATACCTACACGACCCTCGCCGGGCTTTGCGGCGGCGGGTGCTCGAGCGGTTACGATTTTAATTCCTACGGCTCGCCATACAATGATCCGTCTATTTTCACTAACCCGTTTATACCGCCGACGAATCCGTTCGTACAGCCTTCACCCTTCGCACCCATTGCACCCTCGGTGCCAACCCCGTTTTTTCCGCCTATCTCCAATAACCCAATGGGACCTATCGGGCCGATGTTTCCGCCCGTCGGAATGATGCCCCCCACGATTCCTCCCGTAACATTTAATCCCTACAATCCCGGTGGAATTACTCCGCCGCCCAACTTTCCGGGGGCGCCCGGTCTTCCCTGGGGAGGCTGCGACAATATTATTGTGATGTGCCCACAATCACCTCCCACGTGGGGTCCCCCGAACGGACCGGGCGGTGCAGGCGGTACGTTCACCCCCTACACCAATACGACACCGGTTACCCCGGTTCGTATCAAGATCCCCAGAGGGGTGCACAACTAACAATCTTGACGGGTCGATTGGAAATTTTTTCCGTCGGCCTGAAAGCCAGGTGTGCCGGGGAGCGAACTCATAGCTAGCCTCCTCCCCTTTATGTGGCCCCGAAATCACATAACCCAGGTTATGGGGTCGATTCCCGGCACACTTATTTCTTCTAAAACCCCTACAATATCAAAAATTTATTGAGGCCCCTTAAGTGCAATCTTGACTTTGATCTGCCAAATCCTGGATATTTAGTGGCTGAACCATTTTGGGAGGTATTTGGGTGACTAAATTAGAACTAGAGAGACTGAAGAAAACCCTGGAGAAACAACTCAAGGAGCTTCAAAGTGATATCGGTAAGGACATGCCATCGATGGAGTCACCCGCCCTGGCGGACGTTAATGACCAGGCTTCGCTGGAATCCGAAAGAACTTTCGAACTGAGAATTAAGGATCGCGAAAGAAAGCTCATCAACAAGGTTCAAGAAGCACTCAAGAAAATCGGGGACGGCAGCTATGGTGTGTGTGACTCATGCAGCGAGCCCATTAGCGTAAAACGCCTTCAGGCCAGGCCGGTAACATCCTACTGTATCAACTGCAAATCCGAGATGGAAGCCGAAGAGCGCCGGGAAGAAAACCTGACCCCCGCCGAAACTAGCTTATAAGGGTGTGTCTGGATAATTCTTACCAATAGGTAAAAGGTGTCTGAACGCCTTTTGGTAAAAAGTATCCAGACACCTTTTGCTTTATTGAATGAATTCCTTGAATTCCTTTCCAGCGCGGAAACGCGGCGCCCAATGGGCCTTTATCTGAATTTCCGTTCCGGTTTGGGGATTACGTCCGCGCCGAGCGGCCCGTTTAGAACGCAAAAAGGTTCCGAATCCCACCAAACGCACCTCATCGCCCTTTTTAACGGCGGTCTTGGTGAATTCGATGGTTGCATCGATTACTCGTTGGCAGTCGGCCTTCGTTAGATGGGTCTCTGTTGCTACCTTTTCGACGAGTTCATTCTTGTTCATTGATTCCTCCTATTGATAATCCATACCCAAAACTGCCGGGTGAACATTTACGAAGTGGAAAATATAAAAAAAAAATGTCCATTGGGCAAGCATTTCGTTTTACGGACTGGCCAATGGCTGGTGATCGGGGTTACGATCAATTTCGATGGCGCATCTTCATCAACCCAACATCGACCCTGTTTTAATTCGCCTGTGGGGCCCGTTTCAAATTCGTTGGTATTCGTTGCTATACGTGGGCGCATTCATTCTGGCGCGCACTATCTTAAATCGGTTGGCGCGCGACGAGCGCTTTCGTTTTTCGACTGAAGACGTCGAACAGCTCATTGTCTGGGCCCTGGTGGGTGCGGTCATCGGAGCGCGCGTAATCTATTGTCTTGTTTATGATCCATCGAGCCTCGCCGAAAATCCCCTCAACCTGTTTCAGGTTTATAAGGGGGGGCTGTCGTTCCACGGTGGCCTTCTCGGCGTGATCGTAGCGATGATTCTATTCTCCCGTAAACGCCACATCCCGTTTTGGAACCTCGCAGACGCTGCCGCTCTGGCTACGCCAACCGGTTTAGCGATGGGTCGCATCGGTAACTTTATGAACGGGGAACTTTACGGCAGAGTCTCAACTGTCCCCTGGGCCATTATTTTTCGAGATGGCGGGCCAGAACCCAGGCACCCCTCCCAGCTTTACGAGTTTTTTCTGGAGGGGGTGGTACTCTTCATAATCCTTTGGCTAGCGCGCTCCCGCTGTCGCAAAGACGGTCAGATTTCTCTGCTATTTCTGGTTGGGTATTCGATCGCCCGTTTTATCGTCGAATTCTTTCGAGAACCGGACGCTCAGCTGGGATACCTCGCATTGGGACTCACCATGGGCCAGTTCCTCAGTCTTGCCACAATCGGCGCCGCGGCCATGCTTTGGAGGTGGGGCTTTTCTTCGAAAGATTCTCCCGGCCGAAAGCAGAAGGGGAAATTACGCTGAGGGTCCCAAGGGACCCCGTCGAAGCTCTTTTCGAATTCCTACAAAGGTTCTGAGTCTCTGGCGAAGAAGGGCTTTTTCCAGTTGGAGACCCTTACGAATTTTTCGTTCAATTTTGCGTTTGGATTTGGACAGCTGGCTCACTAGCTTAGACACATTGATTTGCTGAAATCCCCTGTCCACCCATTCCACGCTGGCCCGTGTCACCGTGAGGCCCCGGAGTGTCGACTCCAGATCGTGATAAACGCGAACGAGGTTATTCAGCCGGTTGGGCTGCCGCAGGACAGGCATACGACTGGGAATTATTTTTAATTTACTCTTTTTGGCCATCACCCGTTACCAATGTCCCATTACCGAAGCGGTAACTTCGCAGCCGCAAAAGATTTTGGCAAGCTTCAATGCATCATAAGGGAGGGAGAAAAAAAGAAATCCCGGCCATCACCGTATAATTACTTTTAAGTGATCTCTTATCGTAAGTCTGACTATTCACCACGTAATCCCGCAGGTCCACCACGAGCCCCATGGCGGAGTTTAGAAAAATCTTAAACCCCAGCCCGACTGCGAGTGTCGTATCCCATGATGTGTTAATTGTCGTTCCATTAGGGTCTGATTTGGATAATTTCAATGTTTCTACATTGGCCAATCCCAGACCGATAGAGGCGTAGATATCAAAATAGACCACCGAGCTCCCGAAAAACCGCATCTTTCCATAAAGGGGAGAAATCAAGAGACTGGTAACCGCCATGGTTTTTACCCTGAGCACGTCGAGTCGTTGGATATCCTTTGTCGCGTCGGCGACCAAGTCATTGGTAAATGTTGTTGTTCGGGCGGTCAGGGTCTGAAAATCCACGATCTCCCACCCGAAATGGTCGGAAAAATGCCACGATGCCCGGCCTCCCACATTAAAATGATCCACCAGAAGATCGTAGGGCATCAAACCTCCCAACACGCCTAGTTCGATGGATGATGGCTTGTAAAATATTTTGTTGCGGATCGCCGCAGCCGCGGACGATTCGAATTGCTTCTGCGACTGGCTCGCCGGATCTGGTAACGCCAAAAGAGAGCGGGACAAAATCATCAGGATTGTCAAATGTCGCATTATCATGAAAGAGTCCTTTTGCTTTTGAAGTCGTTTCTATTCTATTCTACCTGACGGAATGGCTCAAGGCTGGCTCAATGTACTTCTGCTGGTACCGATTTTTCTGTTTTGCCTCAGTGTGCACGAGTTTGCCCATGCCTGGGTCGCCGTTCGGTGCGGGGATTTGACGGCGAAAAAGCTCGGACGCTTGTCGCTGCACCCGATGGCGCATGCCGATCTCATCGGCACGTTGGCGCTTCCCATTCTGTGCATCTATTACGGCTGGCCATTTTTCGGCTGGGCAAAGCCGGTTCCCGTCGATGTTCGCAACTTAAAGCGCGGCAGGCGAGATATGTCCCTCGTCGCCGCAGCCGGACCGGCTGCCAACGTAGTTTTGGCACTCCTGGCTACAGCCCTTCTCTTTGTTTTGGTTCGCCTGGAAGTCGAACATAAGATTTTAGACACCGTGAAGCTCTTCACGGTCGTTTCAATCCAGGTGAACCTCGCGCTGGCCTTTTTCAATTTGCTTCCGGTTCCGCCGCTCGACGGGTTTAATATATTGCAGGGCTTTTTGCCTCGCCAGGCAGTCTCATGGCTTTACCGGTTTGCACCGGCGGCAAATCTCATTTTACTGGTGCTGCTCATTTCGGGGGGCCTCTCCTACCTCGGCAGACCCATCGGATACTGCTTTCGGTTTCTCATTCAACTAGCCACCACCTGAGACCTGACCACCTGACCCTGCGATTTGACGCTAGTCCTCTGAAGTCGTTAATATAATACAAATTTAATAAACGTTTCTTAATCGAAAGGTGGCTCCCATGAAAAACACTCTCTTCCTATTACTGGCACTGGCTATCACCGCACCGACGGGTTTTGCCGGTGACAAGTCCAAGTGCACCTGTGACGAAAAATGTGCCCAATCCTGTGCCAAGAAAGAGGGGGCAAAGACGTGTGCGTGTAAAGCGTGTGAATGTGCCAAGACCGGCAAATGCAAGCATGACAAGTGCAAGCACCACGATCATGAAAAGGCCGATTCGAAGGCAGCCACCAAAGCGGCAGAAACGGTAGCACCGGCTGCGCCGACTACCGAGCAAAAGTAATCGACGTTTCTGAGATCCCATCAATGCAGGGTAGTTTTTGGCATACCAAAAACTACATCGCATTGATGGGATCGATATCGAAGGTCACTTGCACGCTTGTTTTACGGCGTTGGGTGATCGCGCTAACCGCCCCCAGTGCCCGTTTGAGTTCACCGACCGATCCGCTCTTGATGAGGCAATGCCAACGGTAGTAGTTGCGCAACTTCGCCAGAGGTGCCTCCGAAGGGCCTAGTACCGAGCATTGAATTTTGTGATGAGTAAACTCGGCCAAGAGTTCCCGTACGCACACCTGGGCGAAATCGGATACTCTTGCTGAATTCTTGTGCTGAAACCTGACCAGTGCCAACCGGCAAAAGGGTGGGAATCGGTGTTTTCTGCGAAGCTCCAATTCGGTCTGGTAGAACTCCTCGGACGGCTTCGTAAATATCGTCGATAAGATCGGATGCTCGGGCAGGACAGTTTGCACGAGAACCTCACCCCGGTCCTCGGCCCGTCCGGCGCGGCCAGCCACTTGGGTCAACATCTGAAACGTGCGTTCATAAGCTCTGAAATCGGGGATATTCAGGTTCGCATCGGCGTTGAGAATCCCCACGAGGGTAATGCCGGGAAAGTCGTGGCCCTTGGCAATCATTTGAGTTCCTATGACGATGTCGACGTCCCGGCGCGCGATACGTTCGAGGAGCGCCTCGAGCTCCTTTTTTGTGGTGACAGCGCTGCGATCCATTCGGGCAATCTGCGCTTGGGGGAATCGTTCCCGCAGTGTGCGCTCCACCTGTTCGGTGCCGAATCCAATCGTCTGGATGTGCACACCCTGACATTCGGAGCACTGCGGAGGAACCGCCTTTCGCATACCACAATAGTGGCATCGCAGCGCCCGAGGCGATCGGTAGTAGGTTAATCCGATATCACAGTTGATGCACCGCCAGGAATGGCCGCAGTCGCCACAATAGAGCAGGTGGGCAAAACCCAGTCGGTTCAAATACAAAATGGCCTGCTGTTTTTGGGACAACACTCGTTTTAGCGCCAAATCCAGACTCCGACTCAGCCAGGGAATTTCCACTATTCGTTCGGATTCGAGTTTCAAATCGACGAGCTTCACGACGGGCATGGGCCGTTCCTGCACCCGACGGCTCAAGCGCGCGTATGAAAACTTGCCGGTGGTCGTGTGAAAATAACTTTCAACCGATGGGGTCGCCGAACCCAGAATCACCCTTGCCCCCGTGCGCGATGCGCGCACGATCGCCATGTCTCTGGCGTGGTAACGTAACTCATCCTCCTGCTTGAACGAAGTCTCGTGCTCTTCATCCACGATGATGCAGCCCAGATTTTTAACTGGGGCAAAGACGGCGGAGCGGGCGCCGATGACTATCCGCGCGTCCCCCTTTTGCACCCGATCCCATTCCCGCTGCCGCTCTCGCGGACTCAGATGACTGTGCCACACGGCGACCTGCCCCGGAAAGCGGGCGGAGAATCGCGCCACCAGAAGCGGGGTCAGTGAAATCTCCGGCACGAGTACGATGGCCCCCAATCCCTTTTCGGCAAAGCTCTGCAAACAACGAATGTAAACTTCCGTCTTTCCACTTCCGGTAACTCCGTGAAGTAAGCACGGACGTACTTCGTTGGGATCCAGTATCTTGGCAATGGCAATCGATTGTTCTTCGGTTAGTTGCTCAGGGATAGAACCGGATAGCAGGTCCGTTTGATCCGGACTGGCGGTTGAAGCAGCCGAACGTTTCGACGTTCGCGTCGCTCTCTTTTGCCACGAGTGTCGCGGTATAGCCGCGGCGATCACCTCTCCTAGTGGGTGGCAATAATACTCGGAAACCCAGCGCAAAAAACCGAGCATGGAATCATCAAATAGCGGGGCATCGGCCACCACGCTCTGAATGGTTTTCAATCGGGATGAGTCCACAGTGGTCGTTTCGGGGAAGCCAAGCACAAAGCCGACCGTCGACCGGTTTCGGAACGGAACTTCGATGACGCTCCCGATACCGATCTGGCTAGCGATTTCAGGGGTTGCTTCGTAATGGAATGACCCAGCTACGCGAAACGGAACCGCCACGTCCACAATCATCGGAAACTCAATAATATCTTAAGGGCCGACTCGCTATCGGGAGAGCTATAACCCTCGGCCTTCATCAGGATTTCAATCGCCTTTTTGGACTCTTGCAACTGCGTCGCCGTCAAGGCCCTAGCGCTTTCCAGAACGCTTTCCACAATCGCGATTCCAGCCGACTCAAACGTCAGCACCCGTGGGAAGTACCCACCCAAGGGTTGAGAGGTGAAGTTTGAAAAATTCCATGCCGTCGTTCCGGATTCAGACTGCCACTCAATCCGAGCTACTCCACGGAGCGATCTTTCAAAATATACCGATCGCCTATTCTTGCCGTCCAGAAGTCCGTTGACCGAGTAGAATATTCCGAGCGGAGATTTTTTCAGCGACATGTCGGTCGGAACCAAATAGTTATCCTTTATATTCCACGTCGCCGGATCGCCCTCGAAATTAAAGCCAGGCTTGTATTGATAGAGTTGATCCGTTCGGATGAACTGCTCCGCAACGAGCACGGACTGCAATTCGTCGGGAATGACGGCTAACAATACTCGCAAAAAGGCCTTCGTTTCGGACGCGATCGACTTTCCACCGGTCAGCGAGTATTCCTTGCCGTTCCAACTGCCGCCCCAATTCCCATCGGCAAAGGTCCACTGAAAAAGCACTCGCCCCCGATCCCGAATGATGCGTTCGCGTACTGTGAGCCCCTCGCCTTCCGGTTTTAGGCGCACCTTGTGACTCAGCACCACCTCGATAGCTGACGTGTTTTTGCGACCCGAACACACCTCCTTGAGCATTGCACTCACCGGGGGGAAAAACGCATTCGCCGTGGTAACGACGATCGAAGACGCAATGACGAATAAAAAGCGCAGATTTGTTTTCGGCAACCCAATCGAAGCCGCCATCAACCCTCTCAACGACACAGCTTCACCAGATACTCTCGCAGTTGCCCAGCCAACTCCGGGCGTCTGAGAGCCGCATCGATTTGGGCCTTTACGAAGTAATAGGGATTACCCATGTCGTATCGGGGTCCCTCAATCTTGCAGGCGAAGAGCGCTCCCGAATGGGCTAATCCGTTCATGGCATCGGTCAACTGGATTTCCCCACCGACTCCGGGCCGCACCCGTTTCAACTCTTCCAGAATCGAAGGAGAAAAAACGTAGCGGCCGATGATGGCCCAGCCACTCGGTGCTTTGGCCGGCTCTGGCTTTTCTACGGCCGCCCGAATTTTCACGGGCTTTTCGCCGAGCTTTTCACCGCCGATATCGACGATTCCGTAGAACGGGGACTCGGACCGTGCGATCTCCACGACACCCACCACCGACTGGTTATGCCCCGTTTGGGCATCCAGAAGCGTCTTGAGGGCCGGTTTCTGCTCGGTCCACGGCGGAAAAATCTCGTCCCCCAAACACACGACGAACGGCTGATCCCCGATCACCGGTGCCGCGCAAAGAATGGCGTGGCCCAGGCCCAAGGGCTCCTTTTGCCTCACTGTTATAATCTCGCAGGCCCGGGCAAGACCCTGCATGCGATCGGCTAGATCCACTTTTCCTCGGGAACGTAACCAAATATCCAAACCGGGATTGAGATCGAAATGATCCTCAATCGCCACCTTGTCACGCGAAGAGATGAGCACCACCCGATCGATTCCGGCATCCACGCACTCCTGAACAATGAACTGAATCGTCGGAGTGTCGAGTACCGGCAACATTTCCTTGGGCACACACTTGGAAAAGGGAAGCGACCGGGTGCCGAGGCCCGCCACCGGAATTATCGCTGTCTTGATTTTCTGAGGCATAAAGTTGATTTTTCTATTGTTGGGCGTGGACTGTCAAAGCTAAAGCTCGTTTGAAACCCCAGGAGCTTGTCGCGCCACATCAATTAGTTA
>CAZRVZ010000158.1:0-14094 GCA_964603655.1 uncultured Pseudobdellovibrionaceae bacterium
GTAAAAAGTGGGCAAGGCCTCTGGAAAGCGAGATGACAGCAAGTTTTTCGACGAGCTTCTTGAGTGTTAATTTCACACCGATTATTTTTGCTCGTGATTTTATTTCCTCAAAATCGGAAAGACCTACCAACCAAAACACACGGTGTTTAAGGTTTTGCGAGTCAAGCTCCGTGTTTTTGGAAAAGGCAATGAGGTAACAGAGTTCAATTTCGTTTTTAAACACGAAAAGCGTGTTAGCGCTCACTGCAACCAGAAAAGTGGGAATTACTCCGATAAAGGGAAGCGTCACCGGGAGGCTGCTTGCAATTCCAGCGGTCGTCGATCGGATAACCGCGTTCTGGACAAAACTCTTCACAAGATGAGACGTGATTCGGGCTTCAGGGATACCCTCAGCGAGTAGCTTTCTTCGTTTAGTCTCCACCTTCTCCTTGAGGAGTTCCTCATCCTGGTGAAGGCCCTCCAGGATTTCAAGAAAGCGCCGCGAAAAGTGGTTAGAATAAGGACCGGCTTTTTCGGTGACGCCCATCGATCGTGTAGGGTACTCCCCCCTGTCTATCTGTCAAGTATTGTCGGGTTGTGGGAGGCGTCCAAATCGTCTTTGACAGCATAGGATACCCACCCTATCCTAGATACATTCTAAAAACCATTCCCCAGGGTGGGGAACTAAAAAAGGGAACACTATGAAAACTCTATTACTACTGGCGCTACTGGGCGGTTTTACGGCCAGCGCGGCGTCCATTTCTAACGAAGTGAATCTCGATGATGGCCTGACTCCCGAGGCGTCTTCGGAACTTGATGTCATGGACTCTTGGGGGTGGGCTCACATTGGGTGTGTCAGTCAGATCAATTCGGCGAGTAGCTGCCAAAGAAAAGCCGCCTCGCACGGCTACAGCCAGTCTCGAATTCAGCAGGACTACATCTGTCCGCCGAAAATGCTCTACTCGTGCTACGGACGATAATTCGGGGGAAGACCTGGGTGCGCTCGTGGGGCGCTCCCAGGTTTCCATACACTTGCCTGGGTTTCGGCAAGTCTGGGCAGATGTTAGAATAGCTCATGGCGTTTTTTTCATCGCTTGCGCGAATAGTTTGGAAAAACCGCTCCGAAATTGTCTTTGCCGTTCAGGCCCTTTCCTCCCTTCGCAAGACCGCAAAAGAGTGGACCCAGGAGTACATCCGCCAACGCATTCAAAAAAATCTCAGGCGAAGGGTTGTCTCAGTGGGTATCGAAATATTGTGTCTCGTGGGGGCATACCTTATCGATTCTCGTTACCACTCACTGGGGTCCCGACTCCTTGCGTCCACGGTATTGTGGGTGATTACTCTCTATAATCTTACCCATCTTTGCCTCTGGACGATTCCTGAGTTGCGGGAAGTTTACCGCAGGTTGAAAGGAAAGCCCGGTTTTGCGCTAAAATATCTTTTGAGTATCAGCCTAATTACTGAATTGATGGAGCTAAACGTCATCTTTCTCATCGTCTTGCTTGCGATGGGCATCTCCTCGCGTGGGGTTGTGGGCTCCCATTTCAGCTATTTTAAGCCGTGGAGGGATCTGAGAATGATAGCAGTGCCTGTCTATCCTCGCGCTCGGAGTTACTAATATGATCTGTCTTTTACTTCTTCTTGTTAGAGCTGTCGTTATTTTAGGGAGTTTTTCTTCACCCGCTATCGCCGTATTTGAGCCGTGCCATCTACTTTGCTCTAACGAAGCGGGAAGGGTTGAAGCACGCTCAGTTGTGATTTCGAAAGTTCTACGTCGATTTAGCCTTCGGCTTGAGACCCTCTACGTGTCTCCGCGCGGCCACTATGAAGAAGGTCACTACCAGTCACTCCCGGAGGGGGCCGCAGCGCACATCTTCGAGTTTCTACCAGCTGTTTCTTATCGCCCTAGCGACAATTTGCAATTCAATGCCGGCATCCCGTGGGAGTATAACAGTGCCACTAACGTTGTTCTTCCGACCCTGCATCCGACGGAAGGAACGACCCACGAATTCGCTCCAGGGGGTATCTTTGCCTCCATTCATTGGCTCATTCCGACCCCAACCGAGTGGGGATTGGAGTCGTGGTTTGGTTTGGGATACCGACTCAGTAGCCCGGCCGGCACTGTTGATGTCAGTCGAGATATTGCAAACTTCCCAGATAAAGCTATCGAAGGATTAGGCGCTGGCACTGATGATATCTATTGGGTCTTGCGTAATTACATCTTCGCTGATGAGGCAAAAAGCTGGCGGCTTGGCGTGGGAGCGGAGCTAAGGGCGCATATGCTACCTCGCTGGCAGCGTCTTTTCGCAACGACCGTGGCCTATCAGCTGTGGATCGAGCATTTTTTATTTCCACGC
This sequence comes from uncultured Pseudobdellovibrionaceae bacterium, assembly GCA_964603655.1. GTDB lineage: Bacteria > Bdellovibrionota > FAC87 > UBA2466 > UBA2466 > JACPWY01. Next base: position 2,337 of record CAZRVZ010000158.1, read on the forward strand.
TGGTCAGTCCTTTTGCGCGTTAGTGGATTTTACACAAATCTTCGAGTCCTAGAAATCACGCAAAGGAGTGCTTTGATCATGGCGCCCAACCTTGCCTATGCTGCAACTGAGGACATGACCTTTGCTTTTGGTCTTTCTGGAGAAGTGCCGGGAACATCCCTCAATGCAAACGTTCTTCAGACGATAGCATTTCATTTTTCGATCGCAACAGTCTTTTAGAACGGCCTTTCCCACACCCGTGGATTCTCAAGTCACTAACCCGAGTGGCCGTTCTTGTCACAATCGATGAGAAATGAGAAGGGGTCCATTATCTCACGCATTGTGCGGAGCATTTCCGCCTTCTTTTTCTTGGGGTTGCCATAAGTGTTATCGTCAGCGGCTAAAACATCGCCAACGATATCGTGGTACTCATGGAGATTATCAAAAATGGCCGCGATCTCTGGAAACTCCTTGTAAAAGTTTGGCGATACCTGTCGGGCTAACGGCATTTCGGGAACGTTGGATTCCGGATCCTCTGCCATCCACCTGAACTTGTTCAAAACATCTTTGAGCGCTTTTTCACGTGCTGGACCTGGTGCAATCATCAGCGCGTCATTAACGGCAAGTTGATAGTAATGGTATGCCCAAATGAGCCCATTGGCTTTGGGCGCGCTTCTGCGAAAACGCATTGAAAAAGGCTGCCCCTCCATGAAGTACATCATGGATTTGCACTTGGTCGGAAGTGCAAGTGACGGATAGCGCTGATAGATCTCCAATTGTTTTTTCAGGATCTCCTTTGCTCTGGGTAATGTTTCACCAGCTAACACATCGGCCACAACCCAGTGAAGTTTATGGGTCCAGGTGAACATATCCATCACCCAGGAAAAATCGGTCGTAAACTGCGGGGCAAGGCTCTCTTCTGCGGGAGCTTGGTCTGGGGGACTCGCCAAAATTTTTTGAACCTGTTCAAAAATGGACTTTCCTTCCTCACCCTCAAGTCCCTCAATCAGGGAAAAGTCAAAATCACCTAGTTGAGCACTCCTCCACAGCTGTTCATAGATAAATGAATGTCCGTAATCAAAAGCCCATAACATGCGCCCGTAGATTCTGTAATCCGTAAGAAGAGTATTAGCAGAGGCTGGAAGGGGTACCCAATTGTCGGTGATCCCAGCAAAACCCTTGAAACATAGGACGGAAAACAAAACTACCAAGGCTTTCCATGAACGCATTTTCCCCTCCTTGAAAGAATTAACACCCTTATTAATAATCTTCGTACTCAAACGTGGTTACCTCAAGTTAAGAACGGCTTAACTTATAGTATGCAATGAGCCATCACGCCCCCGCCTATGGCAATCGAATCGGTGACACCGCGCTGGTCCACCCTCCGCCGCTTAGACGCGTGCACGACGCGCCGCCTGTTTTAGGAATCGTTGCGCCCCATTTTCCATTCGCATCGGGAATTACGGCAATGCTGCTGTAGGGGTCCGTCTCTGGATTGAATTTCGACTTATGGCAGGACATCTCGCCTTTCGGGCGTAGCATGAGCTCGACTCGAAGCCCGGCTACAAAGGGAACTTCAGGCAAGATGCTTCCGACAAAAAATCCGTTATCGACCACAGCCGCATCGATGGGGTCCGGTGCGCGCAGTGGGACTGGATAGAGCATCAACCGACCTGTTTGCCCGTAGTAATGGCTCGTTCCCTCTTTGTACCTCTGGACAACAAAGTCACTCATGACAAATGTCATCTCCACCAACCGGTTTTCCTGCTTTTCAACGCAACCTCCCTCCAGCGCCGACAAGCGAAATTCGTAAAAAAATTCCAAGCTTGGCGTGTGCTTGTTAATCCTTCGTACGCGAATGCAGGTCAATGCGTAAGGAGAGCCACCGACCGTGAGTTTCCCTTCTTTAGCTTGAAACACCCAACTGCGCACCTCTTCAAACCCCGTTTCCTCAATGACGCTGGGACCAGAATCGAAGATGAGTTCACCGAACGTAAGGTGTTTATAGCTGCCCCGTACCGCACCCAGTACACTGGGAATGCCGAACTCAAATTCCGATGGCATGACGTCCTGTGGTGCTGGGGATGGCGTTGCCCACAGTGAAAGCCCAAAGATATTGGAAACGATCGAAAAGAAAACCATCTTTGCCCTCATTTCAGGTGGGGGGCCTAAAGAGTTTGTGTGCATCGACAATAATGACCTCCAGATCCGTCAAGAGCACTTTCACAGGCGCAAAGTTTCTCTTCTCGGGATCCTTTTCCGCAAATTGAGCCTGAAGCTCCTTTTCAGCAACGACTAGCTTATCCATCGCCTTATGCAGGTATTCTGGATAAAGCTGCATAAGCTCCTTTTGCTTTTCGGGAATTTCTTCATCGATGCCGGGAGTCATTTCATCTTTGATCAGCTTTCCATCCTCAAACTTTCCCGCGCGATCGGTGATGAGTTGTATTTGGTACAAAGCCGTACGAGCTCTGACAATAGCGGTCAGGATCATGCCTTCCGTCACATCGATCGGGTTTGGTTTTTTCGCCGGAATGGAGACCAATTCCACATCTTTCGCAATTCCTTTCATGGTGTACTGCAAGTAAGGGTTGGTGGTATGCCCCAGCACCGCAAAAGGAAGCGATGCGCCAAAAAAAACCAGGTTCTTAATCATAGGCACTCCCTTTAATTTGGTAACACCGTTCTTACCTCTATGAATCCACTAAAACCCCGAAAGGCGCAATCCTAGATATAGGAATCTCATCACGGTTGTTACCGAAAAACGAGTCTTAATGAACTCTTAAGTTTGCGGTATTCTCCTATTCATCTAGTCTTGAAGATAGCGGTTAACCCTGTGTGAGGAGAGAGAATATGAAAACGTTGGTGGGGAGTGTTTTTTGGGTTGGTGTTTTGACGCTCAGCGGGGCTTTTGCGAGTAACGTATCAGTCGATGCGCTGCTAAAGGCCTATTCTCCTATCAGCAATGCCTTAGTGGAAGATGAGCTCGAAGGTGCCCAGTTGGCTGCCCGATCACTCTCGGAACTTGCCTCGCAGTGGCTTGTGGAGAATCCGGATTTAATGCAGAAGGTAGAGGTCGAAAAGATTAAGACTGAAACGGCGAAGGTGATCACTTCGGAGGATTTGGATGAGGCCAGAATTGCGTTCATCAAGGTAAGCCAAGGAGCCGTGGCGATTGTTCAGTCCGACACTGCTCTTCAGGCCAAATGGCAGCTTTTTTTCTGCCCAATGGTCGCCAAAAAACAGGGTTATTGGATTCAACCGAAAGGCGAAGAGATTGCCAACCCATACATGGGTACAGCCATGCCTGGGTGCGGAGGCAAAAAGCCATGGTAGCGTCACGGTTGCCTAGCCCTAAGAACGGAGAAACAACAATGAAATCTTTCTACTCTCGCTTTCTGTTAGTGGCCCTTTTTACCGTGGCCATTGAAGGTCATGGGGCCAAATACCGTGTGGAACGTTCCTACCCCAACGGTGGACCGTCTGTGGGAAAGCAGACGACCATTCGATTTTCTCTCTATCGCGGCACCGAAACTACTCCGCTCAAGGCGGAAGAACTCCAGGTGGAGCATGAAAAACTAATTCATATGATGACCGTTGATTCCGGATTTCAGCAATTCCTTCACGAGCACCCTGCGGAGGTCTTGCCAGGAGTTTGGGAAGTTCCCGTTTTGATCACCACGGCCGGCAATTACAGATTTTTTCTACAAATGCTACCAGAAGATGAGATTACGACGAAAACGGTCGCTTTTGATGACCTTTACTTGGCTAGTCCCAACCAGGTTGTACCCTCGTCACCAGTCGATCCTCAGGAAAGGCTGGAATTTGTCGATGGTGAATTCAAGGTAAGCTTGATCTTTACTGGAGAAAAACCCCAGCAAAAGAAAATAGCCGAGGCCTACTTTAAAATTGAAAAGAACGGGATCGTTATTCCATCAAGCGATCTGGATCTCTATTTGGGAGCTAAGGCACATATTGCGGGGATCTCCGCTGACAAGAACGAGTTTGTGCATGCCCATCCCGAACCCACGGACATCACCAAACTCTATTTCCAACAGGCCGGCTATTTTGGGGTTTTTATGCAATACAGTTACCAGGGTGTGGTCCACACGAATCAGTTCGCGCTGCAGGTAAAGGCTGCACCCTAAGGACGCGTCCTACTAAGTGAGGGTATAGTGGTGTCACTTGCGTTCTTTATTGTCATCGCGTCGCTACGAATCGTAGCCTCCGAAAATCTCCCTGTTCCCACCTACTCATGGATTAATGCCCATATCTTTCAGGCAAAATGCGCAATGATGTGCCACCAACCAGACGATCCTGACGGAAATGTGGGGTTCTCGTCATACCAGGCGCTATTGGACTCGGAAGGGTTGTTGGATAGGCCGATTGAACCTGGGTTTCCCGAGCGGAGCGGAGTCTGGATTCAGGTACACCAGCAGACCATGCCAAAATCCCTGGAAAAGCTGACGACGGAAGAGGTTCAGGCTATCTACGATTGGATTAAGACCGGTGCGAAGAACGACGAAAAAGGCTAGCGCACCCCTTCCGACTCAGAATTTAATTGCCGTTGAGTCAATCTCAGAGAGGCTTCATAAGCATACCCATCCTGGCGTTGGCCGCGAAATGTGCCCGTTTGAGAGTCAATAGAGCCCGGCATTCCACCGAGTTCTTCGGGGTTGAAGGTAAAAATAAAGGCCGCAGGCTCTAAGGTTTTTAGAGGGAGTGGCGGCTTGCATCCATCGGGGGTGTACGTTGTTCTGAAGAAGACCCAATTCAGCAATCGAGCGCTTTTAGGAAGGGCCTTGAGCCACAGCCTTTCTTTCCCGTCTCGGGTGAGCGCTATCCCAACAAGCTCCGATGATAAAAAAGAGATGGATTCTGCGAACATCTGGCTCGTACTGTCTCGCAGCGCCGCTCGTTGCACTGTTATACCATTCACCTCGGCCGCAAAGAAAAGATCCCTTGGAGTGTGAATGGGTTTTATAAAATTCGAACAGGCAAGTGTAATATCCTTGTAAGAAAATAACGGGGTTAGCCTTAGCCAAACAACCTCGGTTGCTTGGGTGCTTACCGAGAGCAGGATAAGAGGGAATAAAATCCACGGTTTCAGGTTCATAAGAGTCACCTCGAGTATTGGAATTCTCGTTGGATTAACTGCAACTTGGCTTGATAGGCTTTACCATCGACGCGAAGGCCCGTGACCGAACTCTTCTTGGAATAACCGAATTGAAATTCCTCAATCTCGTTGGGATCAAATTCATAAGTAACCTCCGCAGGTGAAACGGATTGGAGCGGCTGCGGTAGTCCACAGATTATAGGAATTCCGTGGGAAGCGGAGTAGAGAGCCCATTTCAAAAGGCGCCCATTTAAGGAAAGTTTTTTCAGCCAATACCTTCCTTGGGAGTCTGTGAACAATTCAATACCTGGGTGTTCATCGAGATTGACGAAGAGACTCCTACCGGGGTTGGGAGTTGTATGGAAAGCAGCGCGAAGTATTTTGCCGTTATCGACCTCAGCGGCAAAAAACAGCGGGTTCCCACGCCGTGAGCTGACACAGGATATTGTGGAATCGCTGTACGAATGATTGACTTGAAATTGAATCCAAACGACGTCCGTCGCCCAGGCTGAGGGGTACCTTAAAATGAGGATGAGAATTGTGCCAAAGAGTTTCATTGCTCTCTCGACCCCACCAATCGGTATGGTTGAAATGGAAACGATTCCAGCGGAACCAAAAACCCACGCATCATCGCCTTTAAGAGCAGTTTCTTGCGCGAGACACGTTCCCCAATGTGGGTCCTTTCACCGTCTTCGGCAACCTCTAGGCCAATCTTTCCGGTGTAAAAATCATAAGAGCCCCCACTGATTTTACTCCTCAAGCCTGTGCCGCGAAAGAACTGATAACCAGCAAAGGTGAGCGGCGCAAAAGGGTTTTGGCTATTGGATTGTGCTGTGCTGAGGTAAACGAACAGATCAAATTCCCAATCGCTCCCATCGTAATTGCCAGCCACAAGTCCCATCTTTTGGGCGTTTACCGGCAGTTGCGGGAGATTATCCTTATACAATTCAAACTTTCCAACCTTTCCAAAAAGGCGGGAAAACCAAACACCTTTAATGACGCCATCGCCAATGACGGTTATCTGGGGAATAGCATCCACGTTGGCTTCTGGATCCGGACTGTTAAAAACAAACTGAGTGACCGAGGCCGATTTCGGATACGATCTCTCGGCAAAACGGTACGTGATACCTTCGGTACTTCCAAAATCACCGAAGTAGAGGGTTCCGTTTGCAGAGATGTTTGTGACGGGGTCTTCGGATGGGCCCGTGCGATAGCTGATGATACTTAACTCTGCGGGCTGGTAAAGGTCGAGATATTCATGGTGAAGATATCCGCGGTAAACGCCCGAGAGCGATGAGATGGCACCCCGAAAATCGGAGCTTTCCTTTGTTGGCAGAAAAATGCTGGGAGCCTCGGGGGGAACTAGTGTTCGAGGGTTTTCAGGATTCGGCTCTGTGCGTTTGAGAAGTTCGCAGCGTTCGCAAATGAGCCCCTCCGGTACTGGAATGCATCCCATATCCCTTGCGTTACAGTAAATGAAGAGCTGATTCTCAAAAAAGTTATAGGTACCGGCATCTACATTGGCCAAGAGGCAAATTTTGTCATTCGGATGAAAAAGGCATCTCTTTTCGTACTCCTGCCCGATAAATCCCCTAATATTATAAGCACGAAAGGCATTCTTACTGACGAGATTGGTCCCTCCCTCCGTGCCTCCCGTTCCCTCACTGGATCGGTAAGTATAGAGCTGGACTACCGTCTCGACTTTGCCCTTTCCTCTTTCAAGGGAGCTGAGACATTTGCCACGATACTCGCCCGCGATGGGACCCAGAAGAGCAAGCTCAGGCGCGACCGGTGTATCGCTTCGTAAGTGTATTTTTGCAATCTGCGGGCTAAACACCGAGCGAAATTCTCCGGTAAACTCCGTGGGAGTTATCTGCTGAGCGATGAGTGTGACCCCTTGCTGTTTTTGAGAAAAAATGTAGACCCTATCGAGTCCGCTGTATTCTACGTCCTCGAAATGATAGGCGACATATTCTCCGCTCTTAAAATCTCCGAAATGAAGTGTGAGAATGGCCTTTAGAATCGTGCGGCTGTCACCTTCTTGAGAAACAATAAAATCCAATTTAGCAAGCTGGTCTCGTTTAATCTTTTCATGGCGTAGAATGCCCACGAACCGTCCCGAGATTCCAGGCGTTTCGGCGCTGGCTTGCGAGAGAATGAAATAGGCAAAAAACAGTGAAAAGCTGAGTTTTAGCGCCCCCATGACTCATGGTGTAAGGCTGACAACCTCACGATGGCAAGTGAAGAGAGCATTAAGGGTGGAATGCCTTAACAAGCCGCATCATGTAGGGCGGTGCCCCTTCCAGCGAATTGCTAGGTTAATTCCATCTTAACTACTTAAGATAGCCCCAACGCAGATACAAATAAAGAATGGGGGAAAGAAGGTGGTTTAACCCAGTGGTTTCTATGGACTTCGTGATCCTAGTCTGCTTGGTGCTAGGTCTTGGTGGCTGCAACTATCGCATAGAGAAACAACAAGTGAATGAGCCCTTGATCGGTGAGGGTTGGTTTAGCTTTATTCAAAGGGTCATCATCGAACCCAAATGCCTGCAGTGCCACATGGGGGCCAATGCGGCTTTAGGGGTGAATCTTTCTTCGTACGCCGATATCCTGGAATCCATTGTTCCTTATCAGCCGGCGCAGAGTAAGTTTTTCACGGTTATCGAGTCCGGGTCGATGCCCAAAGGCGGGGAGCGCCTCACTGATTCGGAAATTCAAAGAGTCTATGATTGGATCAGTAAGGGCGCTCTGCAATTTGCGGCCCCAGATCCCGTCCCTCAGCCGACTCCCACACCGACGCCGGAGCCACCCCCTAAGCCGCTGTTCTCATGGATCGCCCAAAATATTTTCAAAAAGAGATGCATTGAGTGCCATCGGCCTCCTCGCCCAAAGGGCGATGTGGATCTCTCTTCGTATAGCAATCTGATGGATTCCGAAGGCATCACGAAAATACCGGTGGATCCCGGAAACCCGGAGGACAGCGGAACTTATGATCAGGTCCAGCGGAAAAAAATGCCACCCGGCCCCGATAAGCTAACGGAAGCCGAGGAGCGGTGCATTTACGAATGGATCAAAAATGGCGCTGAGGAGAACTGAAAGATTACGGGTATATGATAAAAAAACAGGTCCCGGTCGGTGTGATCGGAACTGTATTAACCAAGTAATGATAGAACGCGAAATATCCCTAGCGAAGGGCCTGAAGGATTTGGGCTGCGATAAAATCAGGGTGCCTGGTTCGTTTGTCGTTTTCGGTAGTTCTTTCATCAAAACCGACGTCGACCCTATGGCCTCTTGAGTAGAGTAGCTTTCCATCGACCCAAATATCGAGTGCACCACCTTCCCCTGTTGGATCCCATTTAACAGATGTATCCGTGAATTTTTCTTTTAGGGTACCAATGATACTAATTCCATCAAAAGAAAGACCTCCAATAAGATTGGGGGGGGTCTCGTCCAGATTGTGTTCAAAACAGTGTAAACAATATTTCACCACGACTCTCGGTAATGTTTGAGGCGGAGTGGTCTTCGCAGGGGTGCTTGTCTTGGAAAGGCCCTCGGGGGTCGGTTGTGCCTCTGGCCGCGCCGGTGATTGAGATGAAGGCCGCTGTTGCGAGCTATTCTGTATATTTACATTCTGTTGGGAACCATGGGTGCCCCCACTTTCACATTCTTTGCACTCGCCCTTTGGTTTAGGAGTTGAATCGGTGGCGCGTTTTACATCGAGAACGTTGTTTGCGGGAGTCTCAGTGTTAGATGCATTTTTGATTGTAATTTCCTGCTTTGGCTCCTGTGTCGAGCCACGTTGCGTCCTGCCTAATTTACGCTGAATGTCGGATACAATGGTACTGATGTCTTTGTCTCCGTTCGCGTGCTGAAAGACCAGATTTTCGGGAGAATTGCGACCCACGAACACCTTCAGATCCCCCCGATCTTCACTGGCGGCTGAAGGAACTAGCTGGACGTGAACCGGGGGAAGTCCCTGTGAAGAAAAACTATTTCCGATTGCCAGCTGAATGCTTGTGGCCAACTGCTTCTCCCGACTACAGGACGCACAGTAACGGATGGTGATAGTGCGCTCATCTGTATTCGGCGTGGTGCTCCGACTGTTGAAAACGGGCGTCACTGGAGTAACGGAGGTAACGGAATCGCGCTGGGTTCGGTTCTGATTTCCGCAATTTCCGTCTGGACAACCAAGGTCCGATTGGCGGGTGCGAGAAGTCGAGTTGCCGTGCTCCCGAGTCACTTGATTTCCACAGTTCCCATCGGGACAGCCCCTTTGACTTCGGACATGGGGCATCCCACCACCCCCAGAGTAGTCCGGATTGGGCTGTCTCAGTGGACCGGACTTACAGGAACCCAAGACTAGGACTGCCACGGCGGCCAAGAACTGATTGATGAAGACTCTTTGCATACACCCATATTTTCTTTTTAGAACACTAATGAAGATTACAGAAGCAATTTGGCGGCCACGTATAATAGGCTTAAATGGCAACGTATACTGCAGGTGGGCCCGTTACGTTACTGACACCGAGCGAGTAGTGAGTGTTCGACTATGATAAAAACCGGCAGGCATCTCTCCCGCCCATCTTTACATCCTTCTTCCGATACTGCATGACATAAATTGACACAGGGTTCCTGACTGACCACTTCTGGGTTATCGGGCAGGGGGTTTATGAAAAGGGTTTTAATTGTAGAAGACGACGAAGACGTGGCTTCACTAATCGACAGAGGCCTCAAAGAAGAGGGGCTGGAGACCAAAATCGCCGGGAACGTTGAGGTTGCACTGAGAAGTCTGTCCGACACATGGGATCTCGTCGTGTTGGACCTGACCCTTCCCGATCTACCCGGTGATTCGGTTCTCACATTTTTGAATCAAAGCTTGTACCGCCCCCCGGTTCTCATTTTAACCGCTCGAGGCGAGCTGGAAACTAAACTCGAACTCTTCAGACAGGGATGTGACGACTATTTGACTAAACCGTTTGTTTTCGACGAGCTATTGGCGCGGGTGCGCGCGCTGCTTAGAAGGCCGTCCCGAGTGCTTGCTTTGGATCCACAGTACGAAGATATGAGACTCGTTGACGATCACCTGCAGTTAGTCATCGGTACCGAGGTCATCAACCTTACTCCAAAAGAATACTCAATTTGTCGATTACTCCTCGGGGAGCCTGGAAAAGTGGTCAGCCGCAAAGAACTGCTACACAGTGTCTGGGGATATACGCAGGAACCGAGTACCAATTTTATTGAAGTCCACCTAGCCCACTTACGCAAAAAACTGAAGCCTTTTGGTCGTGACGTCTGGGTTCAAACAGTACGTAACGCCGGCATTACACTTTCGAGGCCGAGTTGAGGCTGGATATAAAGCTTCGTTTTTCCGCAGCCCTGCTTGTGATTAGCTCGATTCTGATGGCAGTATTCGCTGTCAGTTTGTATGAAATGGTAAGCGACCGGTTATGGGTTTCCGCCGAACAGACCTTGACGTCCGATCTGGACAAGGAGTGGCGCCATCTGCAGCTACACAGCGGAGAGATATTCGTGGGCTCCCCTTCCCACGGAGCTGAGATCTACCTCCAGATTCTCAGAGACGGAGCTATTGTCTTTGATTCCGTTCCCAAAAGTCTGAAGGAGGCTTCGGGGACAAGTCTGTCTCCACTTTGGAATGACAAGATAATGCGAAATTTTCACGGGCATATCAACGGCAAACGATTTGAATTGGTCGGCTACTTTGATTTGCATTCGACCCTGAAATATCTTTCCGAGCTAAAATCCGCTTTACTGCGAAGATGCCTTTTGATGCTCTTACTGCTGGGGCCTTTCAGCTGGTTTCTCGCCAAGGTTCTCTTACGCCCCTTTCAGCGGCTTTCGAGAAATACGCTGGAGCTTAATTCCAAGACCCTGTCTTTTCGATTTTCCGATCCGAGGACGAAGGACGAATACGGAATTCTAGTGAATAGTTTTAATAATCTTCTGGAGCGATTGGAGTCTTCGTTTCATCAGCTACGGCGTTTTTCGGGTAACGTTTCGCATGAACTGAGAACGCCGCTGACGGTGATTCGTGGGGAGGCGGAGTGGCTGCTTCGGCGAAGCCGCGATGTCTCGGAATACGAAGAGGGTTTAAAAAAAATTGTGAGCCGCGCGGATGGAATTCAAAGGGTCATTGCCCGCCTTCTTTTTCTTGCGGACCTCGAGCGTAGCCAGTTGGGACTTAGCGTAACCGCGATACAGGTAAACACCAGAGTCGCTGAAATTCTTCAAGCTTTGGAGAAGATTCATAGTGCACACGTGCGAAGCGTCGAAGTTTCGAAGGAAGAGGCTCGCTTCGTAGGTTCAAGCGATATATTCTCTAGCATTGCTACTAATCTTCTGGAGAATGCATTCAAATACTCCAAAACACGGGTTGCCATTACATTTCGAAATGAGGGCGGCGGTCTGCGGCTCCAGGTTGAAGATGATGGACCTGGAATTCCAACCGACAAGCGCTCTCATGTATTTGAGCCCTTTTTTAAACTACGCCCCGTTTCGGAGCGCCCGGGTACAGAAAGTCACGGATTAGGACTTTCCATCGTAAAGGCCTGTGTGGAGGCCATGTCTGGAAAGATTGAGCTGGAGGATTCAAAATGGGGCGGGTTGCTCGTCAGAGTTTGGTTCCCACAGGCGGTGTAGCCGCCT
>CAZRVZ010000159.1:0-20581 GCA_964603655.1 uncultured Pseudobdellovibrionaceae bacterium
ATGGCAACCTAAAATTAATTGTAATGGGCGACAATTAAAATATTGGGCCGCTAGAGCCGCGGCAAATCGTCACTTTTAGACAACCGATCCAACCCTCGCCACGCACCACAGGAGTACGGCCCCGTATTCCAGCCTGAGGAGATGGCCTGGTTTTTGCTCTACTAATTCAGTGGCTTAGCATTATTAATGAACGGCACCGTGAGGCGGCACCATGACAAACACAGTCTCGAAAATACTTCTCCTACTCCTGACAGCAACTCTGTTTTCCAGCTGCCGCCACATGGGGTCCCTAAAAGGAGCATCCGGTCGGGGATCCGACGAACCCTGGGGTCCTGGTAGCCGGTCCGAAAATCCGATGAGTGGCGAGGACCACGAACGAATTGAAAACTTGCTTCGCACGGCGGAGCGGGTGCGCGGCATGGAACAAAACACTATGGATGCACCCAAACTCAAACGGCGTGCGACTTCGGGGGGGGGTGGGGAGCGCATTACTGCGATTCCGAAGCTTCCGGGAGGCCTTGTACAAATCTCAAATACCACAAACAAAAGTAGTCGTCCTACGAATCACGACCCATCGAAAACACAGAATGTGCAGGGTTGAGTGAATTTCGAGAGACCCCGCCAAAACCCCTCTCGATCGGCACGTACTTTGCTTGAATACATTCAAACGCGTTCCGCCGCGCGGTCAACTGTGTCTAACACTTAAGCCGTCAAATACACACTAGACAGCGGGACGATTAAGAGGTGCCTATGCATGCCGCGCTCAACTCCACGGTTTCATTTTTAACTTCGAAGTCCATCATTCACAATTCGCTCATGAAACCCAAGCTCACCGCCAAGCGCGTGCCGGCACACCGGAATTGTTTTATTGCAAACTCGGTGGCCTGCGAGGTCGAAACAGTGGTCTAAGGGCTCGCCCTAACTTTTGTCCTCGGGCAATCCGTTTTCTCTCCACGCCTTGATTCCACCATCCATGGACACGACATTCGTGTAGCCCATTCGTTGGAGTGCCTCACCGGCGAGCGCCGAGCGAAATCCACCCCCACAATAAAGAATGATTTCTTCGGTTTTTTCGGGAATCGCGGACTCTATATCCCTCTCAATCACACCCTTGCCGATATGTACCGCCCCCTTGGCCCGGCCCAACCTCCACTCGTCATCTTCACGCACATCTACAAAATGAAATTTCTCGCCTCGGCTTAGTCGGGCGGCCACTGTTACAACGTCGGTCTCGCGCACCGTCTGTTTTGCAGCCGCAACCACCTTCAGAAATTCAGGATTGTGTTTCATGGGCTCCTCCAAATTCAAAATCTACCCATGATTCCAGCGCTTCGACAAGCACACAGTCTTCACATTGGGATCACATTCTCGCCACTTCCAAATTCTATAGTGATGGGCGGGGGCCCGTTTCATGCGCTCGTGCGTACACAGTTCATTTTTTGCATTTCTCGTCGCAAGTTTGTTGGCATCCTGCGCCGAGCAATCATCAGTCCACTTTCTAGAAGAACCGAGCCAGTTCGAGGCCTCGGAAACCAAAGATTTCCCAGGTGTCGTGCGCATCATAGGCCCATTAGGGCGGGGACTCTGCACCGGAACAGTGGTCAGTCCTCGGGCGGTATTAACGGCAGCACACTGTATAAAAAATCAGGGGGCGTACCGCATCATTACTGACTGGGGGTCTTATCTATCTCAAGAGACGGTCTCGTTTGGAAACGGGAGTGTAAACGATTCTCACGACATCGCGCTTTTGATTTTTAACGAGCGCATCGCCAAGGACAATCAGATCATTCCGATCCGGCCCGGAGCCGATGTGAATGATTCGGTTACCCTCGTCGGGTTCGGGTGTAACGACCTCGATTCCCAGGCCGGTACCAACATCAAACGACGCGGCCGGAATCGAATCTTCAAGCGATCAGAATACCTGGAACTCGCAACCCCGCTCAAAGAAAAGGACAACACCCGCTCGCTTCTGGGTCCAGAGAATCTGACTGGAACCTGCTTTGGCGATTCCGGTGGGCCCTTACTCAGGCAGGAGCACAAAGGGACCTCCGTCGCGGGCGTCGTACACGGCGGGCGTTGGAATCGCGAGGTGACCGTCTCTCTTTTTTCCGATCTCGGAAACGCGGATAATTTTTCCTTCCTACAAGACATCGAGAAGAGGTTTAATCTTTATTTGACACGGCCATGCGATGCGCCGGAAAACCAATTGCCGTATTGCCAGACGAACACCGCAGTTACAGGGATAGTGGGGCTTCTGAGGTGGTTGCTGGGAACGCTGGCGGCCTGGTTTGGCCTTTCGGGTGGATAACCCGTTTCATCTGTTCTCGCCCGAGATAGGGACCCTGCTTCAACTCGAGAAACTCGGTATCTTCGATGAACTCGAAGGCGTGCCCACCACGCAACAGTAGCAGGGAATCGCCCGGACCGAGATGCAGCCGCTTGATTTCCCGTTCCTCAACGTCAAATATCGTCGCGATAACCTTTCCTCGACGAACCTGAATAAATTCCTGAAACTCGCTGACGGTGGCGGGAATTCCGACGTGGCGATGCGGTTCAACCGAAGTTCCCCGCTTAAAAACCCCGATGCCGAGCTGAATTGGTTCGGAGTTCGGCGTTAAGAACCGTGTTTTCGCGGCCTCATATCCGGCGGAGATAAAAATCGCCACCAGGCGATCGCCTGATGAGAGCACCTCAAGCATCTGCGCCGCCACGACAAACATAAATCAAATTGAAATCTTCGTGCTTCACCGGCGCCTCGCTAAACGCTGGCAAAATTTCGATGATTTCGAGCCCGGCATCCCGCAACCGATGCCGAAACTGCTGCGGAGTCAGATAGTGCATGCGGTGCACTTCGCCAAACCACTCCTCTTCGTGAGGCGGCCGAAACAATCGAAACTCGACATCCATGTGCTGATTCATCCAGTCGAGAGAGATATCGGTAGTGCGAAGCAGTTCTTCACCGTCCGGGCCGGCAAGCCGCTTTGATTTTCTCGCCTCACTCAAAAAGGGCACGGCCACACCGTTCCACACTTCAAATAGCGCCACCCCGTCGGGGCGAAGCGAGCGCCGAAGCGCCGAAAGATTCGTGGCTAACTCGGTTTCGGGATCGGGATAATTCAAAACGGCAAAAAGCGACACCACCACATCGAATTCGGCCTTGGCGGCGACCGCTTTTTCGAACGCCATCTGAATCCCTTGCGCATACGCCCGTTCTGAGGCCTGAAACAGCATCTTTTCACACCGATCAACCCCCGTAACCGACCACCCCCGTTTAGCGAACTCAACCGAATGGCGTCCGGTTCCGCAGCCAAAATCCAACAGTGTTCCCCGGGTGGCCTTCCCCTGAGTGTAATGGCCCAATCTATTCAGCACCGACTCGATGTATCCCACCTCGCCGACATAGTCCTTATCGCTGTAAATGAAGTCGTAAATACCCGAATAAGATTCGGAGAATGTAGTCATCGAATTGCCTAAGGCGAACTTTGATATGGGTATCGACATAGTGTTTGAAGCCTATCACCAACGACCCAAATGTCATACCGATTTGAGCCAACACACCTTTGGAAGCGCCGCTCTGTCGGCGGCTCTCCGTGACCACGCGCCGCGACCACCACCGGCGATTCGACGGCACCCCAGGAGTCCACCAACCGGCTGTCAGCACGCCAGTACCAGCGGCTAAACTGACGGTAGATCCAATCGTTTTCAGCAATACCCAGAACATCGATTTGCTGAGCCCCATTATCGGTGAGCGCCAATGCAATCGACTTCAGCTGAAAGAAATCGTCAGGCGCCCGGCGCCTCATGGTTAACGGTGAAAGATTCCAAAAAACATGCAGTGCAAGCCCGAGCCCGAGCGCAAAAAACCCCCAGGCTTTTCCCTCCCAACGCGAGAGCCAATGGGCGACCCCCACGCTCGCCATCAGATTCAGAAATGGAAGAATTCCATGAAAGTAGTGAAGAAAAGGTAGCCCTAATACGGCATTGGCCGCGGTGAACACGAACGCCCCCAACAGACCCACTCCAAAAACGCGTCGATTTGCACCAGCCCTTAATACCAACGCCGCTGAGACAACAGCGAGAGAAAGCGACACACAGGCGTAGGTTGCCAACTTTCCCAAAAAGGGCCATGGGCCAACACCCGCGCCCACCCCCAACGTTCGTTCTACAAATGTATTTTGAAAATATAGGGACGCAAATGGGTACTGCCCGAAATTTCCCTGGAGCCAACAAAAGGCCGAAACGATCGCCGCCGCGACCGATAATAGGATCCAGAGGCCCCAACCAGTGAACAGCCGCCAGCGTTTTTCGAACAGTCCCCACAGACCAATGGTTCCCAGCACTGGAAGCGCCGCAAAGCCCTTCGTCAGGAAGGCGCCGGCCAGACAAATTCCGGCAAGAAGACAGGCCGGTAACTGAGAGTTTTGGCCAGAGCGCCCACCTTCGCGCCGATGCCAGCAAACCGAGTAGTACAGGGTCGCAAAGGCAAAAAAGGTGAGGGGGATTTCAAGATAGGGCGTCGCGTTTCTACCGATAAAATTGGCATCGAGAAGGCAGAGAAGGCAAAACACCGATGCCTGAAAACGGCTCGCCAATCTTTCCACCAGCCGAAAAAAATAATAGAACGTTGCGGAACCAAATGCCAAGCCGACAAACCTGGCAGTAAAATCAGTAGCCCCGAAGAGTTTAAAAACAATTCCCTGAATCCAAAATATCAAAAATGGCTGTTCGAAAAATTGAGGGAAAAGAGATCGGCCAAACGTGAGGGTCCACCAACTGCCGTTTTCCGCGAAGTTTCGCGCGACCACCGCGTACAGCACCGGATCGAGCGACAAACCGTCTTCAAATAGCCGAGGAGACGAAACTAAAAAGGCCGCCACCACCCAGATCCACGGACTATTCCTGAATAAAACTTTTGAGTTTGTCATACGTCTTTTGTAACGGGCTCTGAGCGATTTCCTTCCGCCATTCGGTCACTCTCGGCATTCCGATCTGGGCCTCCCGCAGCCAATCCGCGGCGAATTTTCCCGAACGGATATCATCAAACACGGAGTGCATTTGAGTCACGGTTCTATCATCGATAATTCGCCTTCCCACCGTTTTCCCGCCGAAAAAGGCCGTGGGACTTATGCGTTCAGCCATGCCAGCGGGTCCATATTGAAGCATCAGATCCAGGATGAGTCGCGCCTCATAACAACATTCGAAAAAGGCCATCTCAGGGGAGTGCCCCTTTTCGACGAGAATTAGAAACGCCTGGTCGATTAACTCCGGAATACCACCACACAACACGGCCTGCTCGCCAAAGAGATCGCACTCGGCCTCTTCTTGAAATGTAGTTTCCCTAAGATAACGCTGGGACACCCCGATTGCGGCCGCATATTCCAACGCCAGCTCGCGCGCCGCCTGCGAAGGCGACGTCGACCCAATCGCGTACACCCCGGGAAGAAAAACCTTGGTTTCAAAGGCCTTGCGCAACCAAACCCCGGCCCCCTTGGGAGAAACCATAAAATAACCCGCACGCTCTTCGATTCTCAAACCCCCGAACTGCACGGCAAAACCATGAGAAAAACCTATCCAACGACCCGCCAACTCGGCATCCAAATCGCGATAAACTTGGGGAATGACATGGTCGGGTAGCAAAAACATCAGCACCTGCGATTTACTGGCGGCCTGTCCAAAATCACAGACCTCAAAACCATCGACTCTCGCGGCATCGGCACCCCTTCCCGATCGCGCACCCACCAAAACCCGAATGCCACTGTCACGCAAATTGAGCGCCTGAGCCCGGCCCTGATTGCCATAGCCGAGAATTGCTACCGTTGCTGAGCTGAGAGCTGGGGGACGCATCGATTCCTAATACCTCGTCGCGAAGCCCGAGGCAATTTCAACCGGCCCGCCGAACCCTGATATACTCCCCCCTGAAATGTCACTTTTTCAACTTGAAAGCCCGTTCTCGCCCCGGGGAGACCAACCCAAAGCGATCGCCAGTATCATCTCGCACATCGAGTCCGGCGCAAAAAAGATGGTCCTGCTTGGGGTCACCGGCAGCGGGAAGACGTTTACTATGGCGCAGGTCGTGGCCAAACTTAGCCGGCCAACTCTCGTGATGGCACCGAATAAAACACTCGCAGCTCAGTTGTATTCCGAATTCAAGGAGCTCTTTCCCAAAAATGCCATCGAATATTTCGTCTCCTATTACGATTATTACCAGCCCGAGGCCTACATCCCTTCCTCAGATACCTTTATTGAAAAGGACTCGGCCATCAACGACCAGATCGATCAACTACGCCACTCCGCCACCCGAAGCCTTCTCGCCCGACGAGACGTCCTCATTGTGGCGAGCGTTTCCTGTATCTATGGACTCGGGTCTCCTGAAATGTATCGAGAAATGGTGCTATCGCTGAAGCAGGGTGTGGAGTTCCGGCGCGATGAACTTTTGCTCCATCTGGTGGAGATTCAGTACGAGCGCAACGATCTCGATTTTCACCGGGGAACGTTTCGTGTTCGCGGCGATGTCGTCGAGATTTTCCCGGCCTTTGAGGAAAACCGCGCCTATCGTGTCCACTTCTGGGGCGACGAGGTCGAAAAAATCGAGCCGGTGGACCCACTCACCGGAAAGGCATCTCCACCCATTCAAAAGCTGGATATTTTTCCCGGGAGCCACTACGTCACGCCCCAGGAACAGCTCAAGAAGGCGATTCGATCGATCCAGGAAGAGCTGCGGGAACGGCTCACACACCTCAAGGAGCAAAACCTCATGGTCGAGGCGCAGCGATTAGAAAGCCGAACATGCTACGACATCGAGATGATAGAGGAGATGGGATATTGCAACGGAATTGAGAACTACAGCCGCCACCTAACCGGGCGCAAACCAGGGGCACCGCCACCGACCCTCCTTGAATATTTTCCCAGCGATTTTCTCCTGTTTATCGATGAATCTCACGTTACGGTTCCCCAGATCGGCGGCATGTTCCGCGGCGATCGATCGCGCAAGGAGACTCTGGTCAACCATGGATTTCGTCTTCCCTCGGCGCTCGATAATCGCCCTCTCAATTTTACCGAGTTTGAATCCTTCTCGAATGTCACCGTCTACGTGTCGGCCACCCCGGGGGATTACGAGACAAAGCAGTCGGTGAATCGAATCGTGGAACAGATTATCCGGCCCACCGGGCTTACCGATCCCACGCTCGTCATCCGACCGGCGCGGGGCGCAGTCGACGACCTGTACCAGGAGATTCGAAAGAGGGTGGAAAAAAAACAGCGTGTGCTGGTAACCACGCTAACCAAACGCATGGCCGAGGACCTGACCGAATACTATCAAAAACTGGGCCTCAAGATTCAGTACCTTCATTCCGATATCGAAACCCTAGAGCGGGTGGAAATCATCCGCCAGCTTCGCCTCGGGGCTTTCGATGTATTGGTCGGGATCAATCTGCTACGCGAAGGCCTCGACATTCCCGAGTGCGCGTTGGTGGCTATTTTGGATGCCGATAAAGAGGGTTTTTTAAGAAGTGCGCGTTCACTCACGCAAACCATCGGTCGTGCCGCTCGCAATATCGATGGAACCGTCATTCTTTATGCTGATAAGGAGACCGATTCGATTAAAAAGGCCGTATCGGAGACGGAGCGCAGGCGTAAAATTCAGCTCGACTATAATCAGTTGAACCACATCACACCCCAGTCGATTCAAAAAGGCATCCACAGCGCGCTCTACCAAGCAGAAGCCAGCGATTATTTCGATATCAAGGTGGCTGAGCCTTCGGCTCAGTACGAAGTCAAGGGTGGAAACGTGACTCAGGAGATCGCGCGCGTTGAAAAATTGATGAGAAAGGCTGCATCACAACTTCAATTCGAACGGGCGGCCGAGCTGCGAGACCGACTGAGCTCGCTTAAGCGTATGTTGCTCGAAATCCCGGAACACCGATAAACGCCACAATTCCCGTGCCAAGAGCGGCACTTGACTTGGCCATCAGGCGATATGGTTACCCTAACGAAACCCTCGGTGTCCGTTCTCAAGAATCTAATCCCCAGATTGGCATAGCGAGTAATTATCGACGGGTGGGGGTGGTGGTACGAGTTGCGCCATCCGACGCTCGCGATAGCGAGCACAGGATCGATCGCCCTGAGAAACTCCATCGAGGACGATGTTTTACTTCCGTGATGGGGCACCTTGAGAACATCGACTCTCCCCGGATGCAGTTCAACCCACTCGCGCTCCGAACCATGCTCGATGTCGCCCGTTAACAGGACCGTGCATCCGGCAAAGCGAATGCGCGTAACCAGAGATTGATCGTTTTCCTTGCACCGCTCGCGACACCACCCCCCGAGTGGAATGACTTCCACCCGGGCCGGACCATCGTCCCAATACATTCTTTTGGATACCGGCACGGGTTTGCCCCCCCGGCCGCGAACAGCCCCGCTCAACGCAACCACGATGGGCGATGCTTCGAACCGTTTGTTAAAGAGGAATTTTGCCGTCGGTAGCGCCCCCAACACCTGTTCCAACCCGCCCGAATGATCGGTATCCGAATGGGTCACGATGACCGAGTCCAGCGAAAGGTATCCCTCGCGTTGCAATTCAGCCAGAACCACCGAGCCTGTATTTCGCTTTCCAAATCCCCGCGGAGCATCAACCAGCATCATTTTGCCGCTCGGCAGGCGAACCGATATGGAATCACCCTGACCCACGTCCAAAAACGTAACGATAAGATTCCCGGACCATCTGTCCAGAAACCGAACCATTACACAAAACCCCAAAATCAGAATACAGGCAGTAAAAACGAGAGTTCGCGGTGACACCCCGAACAGTTAAAGCAATTCCCATTCCAGCTCCGACCGGCGATTGCAGTTTCAACGCACGGGTGATTAAATTAAAAGCATGCACACTCCAAGACTCTGCATTGACGGGCGCTGTGATCGGCGAAAACACTCTTCGCTCGTTGCCGAAGAGATTGTTAATCAGTTGGTGGCTTCTCACGGGGATGCCGAAGCCGGGAATGAGTGGGTAGACAAGGGAAGAACGGTCCTTTTAGCCCATCCAGATCAGGTTTTTGAAGGTCAATGGCGACGCTACAACACCAAAATGCACGTCGGCATTTCGCCCATCTATTGGGCGTGGGAGAGAAATTTTGTCCAAGAGGCATCGCTGACCGTGTTTCAGAAATTTCGCTCCTCCGACCGCCTGGGATTGGGGTTGCCCTGTACCAGTCTCACCACTGTGCTCTCACCCGGATCCATCCCAAAGGCGTTTCAGTGGGCCTCGACCCGACAAGTATTCGTCGTCCCCTCACACCAGGATCGCACCGAACTTTCAAATGATAAAAAAATTCCAGTGGACCAAATTCATGTCATTCACCCGACCATAAGGCGCTACTGCCATTTTGCGGAGACCCCAGACTTAAAGTCTGAGGGACAAATTCTCGTCATTCACGACGGCCGCAGTCGTTATCGGCAGGCACTGACGTCCATCCTGAACGACAGATTTCCGTCCCGCCCGATTCGTGTCATTAGCGCTAAAAATCGCGCGGAATTTGAGCCCCCTGTATGGCTGGACACCCTGCGGCAGACACTTTTTGCATTTTACCTCGTCGAAACACCCTTCGATTGGGCGACAGCCGCGCTAGAAACGATTTATTGGGGAATCCCGACTTTCTTTCAGAATGAGCACGGCCCGCTTAATGAACTGCTCCCATCCAGCCCATTGCGATTATCCCAATTTCTCATCGACCAACCGGACATCTCCACTCTGAAGGGCATCGCAACTAGCGCATATCAAACATTGGAGGAGTGCGGCGTGTTTGAGCCACTCGCCTACGCCAGACAATTCAAGGGAATTTACGAATCGCTGCCGCAGGTCACGCAGTAGTTTTGATAGTGCGTTAGTAAATTACACTGTACTATATTTTAATAATGAGTAAAATACAGTGTAGTATAAAATACTAATGACCAGCGAGTAGCCGTGAAAAACCAGGAAAGATACCTAAAGCCTATTATTGCGGATTTCATGACTCGAAAAATGGTTTTTGTGGGAGGGCCTCGTCAGGTTGGAAAAACAACTCTCTGTCTCGGCTTTCTAAATCCACCACTGCCTTCCAATCCCGCATATCTGAACTGGGATGACATTCAAACAAAACCGATCATCAAGTACGGGCCGTTGCCGTCCGCCTCCATTATCCTGTTGGATGAAATTCACAAATTCAAGCAATGGCGGAACCTCTTGAAGGGTTTTTACGATAAACAGCGAGACACCAAAAACTTTCTTATCACAGGCTCGGCGCGGCTGGATCACTATCGTCGGGGCGGTGATTCTCTTCTGGGGCGCTATCGGTATCTCAGATTACACCCGTTTTCCATTGCGGAACTTAAACTCTCCTCGCAATCCGATCTCACTGATCTCATTCGTTTTGGTGGATTTCCCGAGCCATATTTTCTGAAATCCGAAAAGGAACACAAACTGTGGAAACGCGAAAGGCTCTATAGAATAGTCAATGATGACATTCGAGACCTTGAGGGCGTACGGGAGTTTTCCAAAATAGAAACACTTGCAGAGGCTTTGCCCGGCCGGGTTGGATCTCCCTTATCGATAAAATCTTTGTCGGAAGATTTAGAGGTGAACTTTGGCTCGGTTGAAAAATGGGTACAGATACTGGAAGCCGTTTATTACTGTTATCGCATCCTCCCTTATGGCGCCCCAAAAATCCGGGCGGTAAAGAAGGAGAGGAAGCTTTACTTATGGGACTGGAGCACAATCGAGGACCCCGGTTCTCGCTTCGAAAATCTCGTCGCGAGCCATCTGTTGAAGTATTGCCATTTTATCGAAGACACCGAGGGCGACTCGATGGAATTACGCTTTCTCAGGGATACCGACAAACGCGAAATCGACTTTGTGGTGATCAAAAGCGGTAAGGCTCTGTTTGCCGTAGAATGTAAACACGGAGAGAAATCCGTTTCTCCTCACATTCACTACTTTCGAGACCGAACCGCAATACCGGCATTCTACCAGGTCCATATGGGTGTGAGGGATTTTCAAATAGACAAACAGATTAGGGTTTTGCCCTTGCTAAAATTCTCCAAAGAACTGGGCCTGGTGTGAGTTTGGAAAGTAGCCCCGCTTACCGCTTCGCTCCCACCAATTCATCGTACTTCACTACCACCCGCCCCCCTGCGGACACCCGTCGCTTAGTCGTAAGCGCCAACAAGTGTTTTCCAAACGGACCAGGCGCAAGCACCTCGAGCCGTCTGCCAACCTCATCGTCGCCCAGCCGTAGCGCTTCCCGATAGACATTTTCAAAGAGCACCGACGTTGCCCCAATTGCAAGCGACGGGAATGCACCGTCCTCAACCTCTCCGTAACCTACGATCTTTAACGACGGCCAGAGAGCACCGAAAGCCTTGTCGACCTCAATCGATGTAAGGCCATGCTCCCGATTCAGTCGCTTTTTAAGAATTTTGGAGGAGATCGGCGAGTTTTCCTCTAAAAGTTGCAACACTCTTCGCGGCGCACCTGTCGGTGATGGCACGGCCCTATCCATTCGTGCCATGACCGCGCCCGCGACCGTCTGAGATAAAAAAGTTGCCCGACCCTTGTACCATTTCGCGTAAACCACTCGTCCCGATCGCGAAAGCTCTTCGCGCAGGTGCCACAGCTGAACCACTCGTGAATCCCCGGAATCATCCCACTCCCATCGCATCTGCGTTCGCGGGTGCAAGCAAGTCCAAAGACTGAGTGGCTGGGGCCGGTTTTGAATAGGAAAAACTAAAAGCACCCCATGTTTTTCAATTAGGCCGATGGCCTTAGCGAAAGTTTTCAGATTATTACCCGCATGGATTCCAAAACTCTATACGCGTCAAATCCCCAAATCAAAAGCCAAAAAAAGAGGGGAGGCCCTTCGGGCCTCCCCTGGACATTAACAGCATCCAGTTGGATGCCATCCCCCGATGAAACTTTATTGCACAGGCAAATTAAAAAACCCTCTGGCTCCGGATTGAGTCACCGAATGAGTCGACCCCTCTAAGGTTAACGTGGGCGCGTTATAGCCCCGGCTTTGCACCGCATTCAAAACCTGATTGTGCCGAATTGGCTCGGGCATTGCGGTAGTCAGATTGGTCAACGCCCGCTTTTTATACCCGGCAAAACTTTCGTCATTGGCCGAAACCTGCGCCCGAAAGAGAGACAGGTCACTGCCAGCGCGCCTTTCCGGTGATGAACCCGCCAAATCGAGGTTGGCTTGCATCATATAACTCAGCTGTCGACTCATCACGGGGGCCACAACCGCGCCCGTTGATACCGCCGGCGAGCCGGAAGAAACTCCGCGAATTCCACGGGCCGATCGAAGCCGGCGTAATGTTGCCGACTTGACGCTCCCAATTTCACCAGTCGACTGTTCGGCAATCGCCCCGCCCAAAAGCCTCGACGAAGCGGCGGCCCGCTGGGTGCTTCCAGCCCTTGTGCTGGTAAGCGATGGAATCGTGCTCTTGGCTCGGGGTGTAAACCCGGCTAATCCATTTCCCGTCGACGATACAACGCCACCAGCAGTCCGAGTAACCGCCAGCGGATTGGCCGCTGCAGATCCGGATGTAATTCCCTGATTCAATCCCGCCTGAGCAATCTGCGCACTGAGCGTTGCCTTGGCCAGCTGGATGTTGTCATTAGCTTGTCGCTCGGCCAGCGCGATTCGCTGCTGATTGAGCTGATACTCAAGATTTCGCTTTTCTCGCTGAATCTGATTACCCTCTTCACGGGTACTCCGAAGCTCGGCGAGCTGAAGATTGAGACGCTTCGTGGCCTCTTCATTATTGGTGGACGCCATCTGTTGAGTGGCCGCGATCTGCTGTTCCGTAATTCCCTTCTGCGTCTGTGCCAGAAACTTCGAGGTGTTGGCACTAATTTCGGTCGTGGCGATGGCGGTCTGCTGGTTGGTCTTTGCAATCTCCTTATCCGCCTTGGCCTGAACTCCAGCCGCTACCATGGGAGAAATGGCGCCCATTATTGCGGCCATTCCAAACAGAAACTCGGCCGCTTTACTTCCCGATTCATCATCATCCTCCTCACCACCACCCTTAGCCAACGCCTCTGGAGTCATCAGTGAAGAGAGAATCAGCGAAAGTGGAAGCGTATTAAAAAACTGAGGGTTAAGCTTCAAACGCTCTATCTGAGCCCCCGGCTGTACCGCCGGCACTCGCTTCGCGCGGTTTTTGGCCGTGAGACCGGCCTCGATATTGATGAGCTCATCTTGAATGCCCGCTTCGAAAGCACCTGATGGACTGGCTGACGAACCCAGGCCCGTGGCCGCAGCCTTGGTCGCACTCTCATCCACGACCAGGACCGGCGTGGGACCGCCGCCCTGACTGACTTGTGCCGACCCGTTCAGATATTGCTTCGGAAAATCGGCGCCCACCTTCGGAATGAGGTTGTAGCTCGGGCTCTTGAGAAACTTATTATAATTGTCTGCCGCGTTGACATCCACAAAGCCGCCTAAGATTTGTTGCATCATCGGCAACTTCGAATCGCCGAGCTTGTTTGCCTGAAACACTCCGGCCATCGATTGAATCGCTCCGGGAAGTGCGGCCATGGCTGCGCGAACCTTCTTACGGCGCCATTCATCCATCGGATTCTCGGCGGCAAGGCGCATCGATCGGTTCAGCTCTGCCACGGCTGTCATCAGCCCGCCAAACTCAGCAAACTGCATCATCTTTTGAAGATCTTTTTTCTTATCGGCACGGGCAGGAACGGAAATCATCGAGCCCACGATTAGTAGGCAGGTTATGATAAAACCGAATCGCAGTGGTCGTCGGTCAAAGTTGTAAAATCCAGGCTTCACGCCGTTGCTCCAAATCCCAGTTGTTATTCTAAGAGTTGACGTACCACCGTTGAAAAACGAAAGGCTCTACCCGATAAGAGATGCATTTTCGTTGCCAACCCATCAACCATTTACCACCCAGTTAACCCCTTGAATTTGCTCCGTCCACGGTTTGTATTCATCAACTACACTTGGGGAACTTTCGAGTGGCTCGCATCCCGATGACTTAAACCATTGAAACTACAAAGCTTCGAGTGAACAAACATTTGACAGTGGGATGAATTCAAAAAGAGTGCGGCCTTTTTAGCGGGCCGAATGGGCTAAGCCAGAATCGTCGGAAGCGGCGTTGCGAACTCTAAGACCCCAATCTCCCATGGCTTTTCTGCTCTCGGTACCGACAGAGCGCCCCTTGAAAGGTTTAGGAGAAATGGCCAACCGCATCGCCGGTGAGCTTCCTTTTGCATCGACTGGAACCAAACGAATCTCCCCAGCCCTGCGATTCAAGGAGTTCAGCGTGAGCGCGGCTTGGGAAGTTTTCCCGGGCCGCGAGGCCAAGACGCGGGTAACGGCTACCTGAGTCGCTGAACTTGCGAGCGCCAGTCCGGGGGCCAACCCCGCCTGCACCAGCTGAGCGCTGAGAGCAAGCCTGGCTAGAGCTGTATTGTCGTCAGCTTGACGTTGGGCCAGCGAAAATCGCTGTTGATTCAGGCTCCACTCTATTCCCATTTTCTCACGCTCTAACTGAAGGTTGTCGCGGCGAGTGGAAGAAAGCTCCCGAAGCTGAGACATCAGGCGATCGGTCGCTGCCGATTGATTCATGGAATTAATTCCGAGCGTTGCGGCGATTTGACTCATTGAAGTCTGAGCCTGAAGTGTCGCCATAAACTGTGCGGTGCCGGCATTGATCTGCGAGGTAGCGATACTCGTCTGCGAATTAATGCGCGCGATTTCCCTGTCGGCAGACGACTGAATCCCCGCCATTACCATGGGTGTCGTGGCAGCAACATTGGCAGCCAGCCCAAACATAATGTCCGAAGCGTCTGCTACGGCTAAAGCGCCGCAAAAGGCGCAAATAAAAATGAATACTTTCCCCTGCATTCAAACCCCGAAAAAGAAAACCCCACGCGATCAGAGTGCATATCGCTTGCCAACTCACACCCGCGGATTCTTCACATAAAAATGTCTACCTTGGCGACAGTTCTCCTGACGTGAACACAACCCATCGAAAATTCATCGTTTCCGCTGATACTTTTTCTGACATTCAACTTGGCCGCGCCGACCCCCGCGATAACTGGTCGCAATGGTGAGTATTCTTGGGGTCAACACCGTCCCTTGAGGCGCCCACTCGTATACAAATATAGGTTGTGGTCTTCACGCTTCGGTGGTGAAATCATTATCTACATTAATAAGGGGGCATCACATGGCTATTGAAGGCTGGCACGCCAACATACTTTTCTTCCTCCGTTGGCTTCACATCTTTTTTGGAATCATTTGGATCGGACATCTCTATTTTTTCAACTTTGTGAATGTCCCCTTTCAGGGAGTACTCGAAAAGGAGCTAAAGCCGCGGGTAAATCCTCTGCTCTTATCACGGGCACTGTGGTGGTTTCGTTGGGGGGCGATGCTTACGTTTTTATTCGGCTGGGCGCTCCTATTCGTCAAATATGGCGATGGCGAGATGATGAAAGACGCTGCCACCGGGGGCATGAGCCACCGCGCGATGTGGATACTGACCGGCTCACTGCTCGGCAGCATCATGTGGTTTAATGTTTGGTTTGTGATCTGGCCTGCGCAGCGCCAGATCATCACATGGGTCAAAGCAGCCCAGTCCCCGCCTGAAATGGCGGCGCTTGCAAAGCGCGCGCTCCTTTTTTCGCGAACCAATACTTACTTATCGGGGCCCATGCTTTTTTGCATGATCGCGCCGAACAACTACGGAAGCATCAATGCCGTCACCTTTCTCGTGACCTCCGCCTTCGCCGTCCTAGTTATCTGGAAGATGATTAAAATCTCAAGCAAGGTTGGTGTCTAAGAATCGATTCGCTTTTTGAGTTCTTTACCGACTTTGAAGAAGGGCAGCTTTTTTTCGGGAACGAAAACGTCCGCGCCGGTCTTGGGGTTACGTCCCACATAGGACTTATAGCTTTTCACGAACCAGCTGCCGTACCCGCGAATTTCGATACGATCACCCCTGACCATTGCCAGAAAGAACGAGTCAAAGATGGTATTCACCAACTCTTCGGCCTTCTTTTTGGTCAGATTTGCCTTTCTGGCAAGATTTTCAATGAGTTCCGATTTTGTCACTCTGCCTCCCTGTCACGATTTCCAAGCTGAACTCGGCACGACAAAACTGCTAAGTACCCTATTATTATAGTTTTTTTTGGCTGCCGTTCCAAGAAAAAACGGGCGCTTGAAACCTACTACTTGCCCGTTAAGATATCGGCGCGAGCGAAAACCGTATGGATTATGCCTCCGCGTTATTTACCTACACCGCGTTATTAAAAATAGCTGATGCCCTAGCGGTTCTCGGGGTTTGGTACGGTGCGTGGTATTTGCGCTTTCACACAAACCTCATCCCGGTCACCAAGGGAATTCCCGAGTTTTCACACTACTCCGGGGCCGCGTGGACGCTCGTTGCCGTCTACTTTTCCGTATTTCATATGATCGGAGCCTACCGACGCGATCGCATCCATTTCGGTATGAGATCAATTAGAAAGCTTCTGCAGGGAACGGTTCTGGGCTTGCTGGCCTTTATTTCGGTCAGCTACCTAATGCGCAACATTTCCTATTCACGTGCGTTTCTCCTGCTGCTGCCAGCTCTTATTTTCCCGGCCATCCTGGCCGAACGAATTGGTCTGCACTTTCTGTGGCGCATAGTTCAAGGTTACGGAATCAAAAAACTGCGAACGCTGGTGGTGGGACACGGTGATCTCTTGGTTCTTTTCGTTCAACAGATCACGCGACGAAACCCCTACCCCATCGAATGGGTCGGGCGGCTGGGGATTCCGGACACGGTTCTGGACGAGCAGATGCCGTATCTTGGAGACGAGGTACACCTTGAGGACAAGTTGGAAGGATTGTCCCCCAAGCAGGTCATCGTTGCGCTACCCACCGAGGAGGCGGCTCGATATGACGAAATCCTTCTGAAACTCGGTAATCACCCCGTGGCGGTAAAGGTGCTTCCGGATTTCGGGAAATTCAACACCTTCAGTTACCGGGCGGCGGACGAATGCGGAATTCCGCTGCTCCACTTTAATCAGCTTCCCCCGAATTACACGGCACGAACTCTGAAGCGACTAATGGATCTTGCACTTTCTATCGCCGGGTTGGCGGTGCTTTCGCCGGCACTCATACTCATCAGCCTTGCCATTCGATTCACTTCACGCGGGTCCGTGCTTTACGCCCAGGAGAGAATCGGCGCAGACGGGCACCGGTTCAACTGTTTCAAATTCAGAACCATGCTGACCGATGCGGAAGACGAATCTGGCCCTGTATGGGCGAGCAAAAACGACCCGCGAACAACTCGCCTCGGTAAGTTCTTAAGGCAAACCAGCCTGGATGAACTCCCCCAACTCGTGAATGTCATTCGAGGCGATATGAGCCTCGTCGGCCCGCGCCCCGAACGGCCTCACTTCGTGGATCGCTTTCGCAAAGAGGTTCCCAAATACCTCCTTCGACACACGATGAAGTCGGGACTGACCGGTTGGGCCCAGGTCAATGGATGGCGGGGCAATACGTCGATAGAACAGCGAATCAAGTGCGACCTCTATTACATCGGACACTGGTCCATCTTTTTTGACGTTAAAATTATCTTACTCACGTTCTTTAAGGGTTTCGTAAATCGAAATGCGTATTGAAACGCAAAGCCTAAAAATTGCTATCGTGCACGATTGGCTCGTCACCCATCGGGGGGGCGAGCGTGTACTAGACGCAATTTTGGAAATTTACCCATCGGCCGATGTATTCACTCTATTCTGCGACCCCAAATCCCTGCGGGGGCTCGTTCGCCAACGGGCAGTCCGGCAATCCTGGTTGAGCAGATTGCCGGGTATTCATCGTCATTATCGGAAACTTCTCCCGCTCATGCCATTGGCAGTCGAGTCGTTAGATCTCTCCGGCTATGATCTGGTGATATCCACCAGCCACTGCGTTGCCAAGGGTGTCATTGCCCCGCCTGGCGCCACTCACATATGTTACTGCTTTTCGCCGGCCCGGTACGCCTGGGATCAATGCCGGGAATATCTCGGAAATGGTATCGTTTGCGCCCTTACCGCGCCCTATCTCCACTATTTTCGTCTCTGGGATTTCGTTTCCGCCCAGCGAGTCGATCACTTCGCCACGAGTTCTGCCTGGGTCGCCTCGCGCATTGAAAAGTTTTATCGAAGACCGGCTCGCATTATTTCTCCCTTCGCCGATCTGGAGGTTTTCAGCCCGGGGCTAGGCGACCGATCCGACTACTATCTCGTCGTTTCTGCGCTCGTCCCGTACAAACGAATCGAGCTGGCAATTGCGGCTTGTCGTAATTTAAAAAGGCGCCTGATTATCGTGGGCAGGGGACCCGAAGAACAAAACCTACGTCGGCTATCCGATTCTTCAGTGGTATTTGAAACCAATGCCGGAGACGCCAGATTGAATGAGCTTTATGGTGGTGCTCGGGCGCTGCTTTTTCCCGGCGTCGAAGATTTCGGTATTGTTCCATTAGAGGCCATGGCATGCGGCACCCCGGTGATTGCTCTCGGACGCGGTGGCGCGCTGGAGACCGTCATTCACGAAAAAACCGGCCTTCACTTTTCAGAGGCCTCCGCCGAAGGTCTAGCCGGGGAGATCCTGCGATTTGAGCGGGACTTTCGGCGGTTCGACCCGATGGATTGCCGCACACAGGCGCTACGATTCAGCCGCAAATCATTTCAGACCGGATTCCGGAATTTTGTTGAAGAAAAACTAGGGAGTGGGATGGCCCTCTCTTCCGAGCTGCACGATGAAAATCCTCTTCAATGACCTGGCCCGTTTCCGCGAGCGCTCCGGTGTGGGCGGCTACGTAGAAGAGATGGCTACTTTGCTTTCTGGGGACGGTGCGCTTGGCTTCTTAAGCAACACCGCGTTCGGCAGACCGATCGCCGCCATCATGTCCCGATCTTTGGGGCGGTCCAACGGCTCCACCGGCTCCTTAAAACCGTCACTGCTAAAATCGATGGCCCGGCGATCCGGTCACGATCTGTTAGACCAATATTTTCGTCTTTATGGCGCTTGGGAGCGTCCGTCGCTGTATCATGAGCCCGATCTCATTCCGATGGTTCCTTGTGAGCGTACCATCGTTACGGCACACGATCTGTCGGTCATTCGGTTCCCGCACTGGCACCCGGCGCACCGACGACGCCACTATGACAAGAGGCTTTCCAAACTCGCCGGCAGCGTGAACCGGTTCATGGCCGATTCGACGCAGACGGCGAAAGACCTTACTGCACTGGTTAATATACCAGCAGAAAAGATCGATCTCGTTCACCTGGCGCCGCGATCGTCGTTCCTGCGCCTTCTGAATGAGGCAAATCACAAAGTCTCCACACCAATACCTGAACGCTTTATTCTCTACGCTGGAACGATAGAGCCTCGTAAAAATATTTTGGGAATTCTCACTGCCTTTCGCCTCCTTTCTCCATCGATTCGAAATCGCCACCCTCTGATTCTCATGGGGGGTCCCGGCTGGAATGTGTCCGACCTATTGGCCGAACTATCGCAAGCACAATCCGAGGGCATCCATTATCTCGGGTATCGAAACGAGATTGAGTATGCGCAGTATGTCCACAGGGCATCGGTGTTTGTCTTTCCGTCCCACTTCGAGGGTTTCGGATTGCCCCCACTCGAAGCCATGGCAGCAGGTACTCCGGTCGTCGCCTCTCGGGCCGGGTCACTCGACGAAATTCTGGGCAATGCCGCTCACAGCGTGGACCCAAACGACCCGCAATCCATAGCCGAAGGAATCGCGCGAGTGCTTGAGGATTCCACGTACGCAAACGAACTCCGCGAACTGGGGCGCGCGCAGGCCAGCGGGTTTTCGTGGACTAAAACCCTGGAATTGACCCGACAAAGTTATGCAAGGAGCCTATCCGAGTAATAACTTCGTAGCGGAGGGACAAGGGGTGGCCACGAGGGGTGAACCACCAACGAATGGCATGGTGATTGCTAAAATGCTTTTGAAGGAGGGGCTGATGCGGCTTCTAGGCGTTCTAATGTGCCTTTTTTTGGCGGGGTGTGGACTAAAATTGGGCTTTCCGACAGCCACCCAGACACAGTCCGGCCAGGGCCAATTTACCGAAGGGTTTTATGTAGCGTCGGCTGACGTTCCCACTCGCCATTACCCGCTGTTGGCCATTGGGCAGAAGAACGCGGAACTGCGATCGTTTCAGTTGTCCACCGTTGGGCAAATGGCCTTTTTGGTGGGTACTCGATCCAAAGATTTAAAAATTTCGGTGTTGTATACCGCTATTACGAAAGGGTTGGATGTTGCGTACGTGGGATCGATTCGAACCGAGGGGAGTCTTCTCCGACTACAATCGCGTAAGTTTAAGGAGGCCGATGAGAACGACCCCAAATTCCCCGAGGTGGGCGACGTTTTATCGGGTCAGGAGTACACGCTGAAAAGCGTACCGAAAAACGACGCGCTCAAGCAGCTGCGAACGTTAAGAAACCTCCCCAAAGGCACGACATTTTCTCCTACCGAAGAGGATGTTTGTCTTGCCGCCTTCGACCTCAATTGTAACGACGTTTACTTTACGCCACTACGTTAG
>CAZRVZ010000160.1:0-13274 GCA_964603655.1 uncultured Pseudobdellovibrionaceae bacterium
TAATTCTCGGTAACAACCAGCCAAGACTAGCCTTTAGTTGAGGGTTTTGCGTGGTTTTATGCGTGTATTCCAATTTCAGCGCCGATTCAATTCTCTGATCATGACTCTAAGTGTCGCGGGTTCACTTCCCGTCACCCACCCATTTTTTTTTAAAAAACCAATCATTTGGAAATTTCGATTAGAGCCTGAGGTTCAGGGGACTCAAACCAGACTTGGCTCAGACAGGTGTTAAGTTCCTTATTGATTTTGTTCGGCTGTCTCGTTTGGGAGTTCATTAGCCACGGTCAGCGAGTCGCCTTGCCGAATTTTCAGTTCCCTAAAATCCTTCTCTGATTTATTCGACTCAACAAAATAACCCTTAATCTTTCCTGTCGCCGGATCTACGTAGGGTACTGCTTGGGCGTTTTTCAACGTATCATTCAGATTGCTCAGGGCGGCGTCTTCCGAGGAGGAGTCACCGGCGGACGCCTTCAGCCCGAAGTAAGAAAATGCAACGAACAAAAACAGCAATAGATTTCTCATTTTGGCTCCTTGATTTCTGGGAAGTTCCAACCGGAAATTAACCTAAAAAATCATTCCCCTGGAAAATGCGATCTGATCCGAGCCCACGGGACGGATGGAATCGATTCGCCACTGACCGTCCACGCGTGACAGTTCCACCTCGCGCTCGTTGGTCTCGTGGGTCGTATCGGTGCCCTGCTTGTTCTCCACATTCACGCGGTACCGAATGCGCGCAACTTCCTTGTCTTGGGATGATTGCACGATCTCCACGCCCTTGAGATCAACCTGCTTCGACAGATACGACATTGTAAACATTTCATCCGACATGCGCTCGAAAATGCGCTTCATCTCGCCGTGGCACATCTCCTGAATAGACTTCTTATCCTTGGCATCGCTGGCCGATGCGGAGAGTGTGAGAAACGCCCTTACCATCTCTTCGGGATTCTTGTCAGCGGATCGCGTTAAGAATGGAATTTTGGTGCAACCGATGAGCCCCAGGGTAATCCAGATAAATGTGGTGTTTCTCATTAGTAAATAGTCTAACCAAGTTTTTCAAAATCACCAATAGACTTGCGCAATCTTTCACTTTTTGCGATGAATGAACAAGTGCGTCATCGGATCGCAATTGTCGGGGCAGGTATCATTGGAAGCGCCGTAGCATTTGAACTTGCCCGACGGGGTATCGCCGACGTTCATGTTTTTGATCCTGATCTTCAAGGCGTGCTCTCCAGTACCGAGAGAAATGCCGGCGGCGTCAGGCACCTGTGGTTGCACCCAATCAATGCTGAACTCTCGCGCGTTTCGATAAAGTTTTTCGAGTCAATTCACACTGAAATTGGGTTTAAGCAATCAGGATACCTCTGGCTCTACCCGCCCGAAAAGGCCATTGCCGGCGAAGCGGCACTTAAACTGAGTCAAAGTCGCGGACTGGATTACGTCAAGCTTTCACCCGCTGAAATTACAGTTCGCTACCCGTTTATCGACAAAACGGACGGCGTCGCTTTTGCAATTTTGGGGGAAAAAGACGGAATCTTAAATTCAAACAGCCTTAAAACCTATCTCCGTTCCCAGGCCAAAACCGGTGGCGTAACATTTCACGATCGGTGCTGGGCATCCAATCTGCGGGAAAACACGGGTTCGGTCGAGCTCTCAATCGGGCGTTTGGCATCGGCAGAGCTCGCTGCCGAACTCCTTGAATCACCAGGCGCTGGCACGAACTGCGAACCCCTCAACTTTGATCAGGTGATCCTATGTGCCGGCGCCTGGACCAGCGAACTCCTTAAGCATTGCGACGTTAAGATGATTACCCGACCGGTAAGAAGGCAGATTGCCACCTTCAAGGCGGAAGATCTGGATCTGGCCCCCTATGGCATGATTGTCGATACAACGGGTGTGTACTTCCATGCTGAAGGTGGAAATTTGTTAGCCGGCCTCGTCTTAAAAGACGAACCCGATGGTTTTCACTTTCAGTACGATGACTCTTTCTTTGAGTCCCACATCTGGCCTGCCCTTTTTTCACGATCCTCGAAAATGGAACGGCTCAAACCCAGCGGTGGATGGGCGGGGCTATACAGCTACACGCCCGACATTACCGGAATCCTCGGACGGGTCCCGGGATTTGCGCAAGTCTTTGAAAGCCACAGTTATACGGGACACGGAATCATGCACAGCATCGGGGCGGCCATCGCCATGATCGATCTCGTCGTGGACGGAAAATTTAATTCGATAGATGCCCTGGGACTTTCGCGCGACCGTTTTACGAGCGGGAAGCTCCTTCAGGAGACGTTGCATATTTAATAGGGTGCGAAGCGGATAATGCCAGTTCTGCACCTCACCGATTCGCTGGGTTCGCCGCCGTTTACCCTCTTTATTTTATCATCAATTAAACCCGGGAATCGTTCGACGCCAGTAATCTGACCCGTTGAATTGATTTCAGTCACCCGCACGACGTTTGCAAACAGAGAATCGCGCCCCACGACTTGAATATGCTCTGGTCTCACGGTCGCCAAACCCGCAGTTTGAGGAAAATTCGAGAACCCCAGGCTGCTGCCCACGGTGGTTTTGAAGGCGGGTAGGCTATCAGGTGAATTCATCCGCAGCCCACGGAGTAACGTCCACCGGCCACCGGTAGGAATGGCAAACGCCATGTGTTCTTTCGACATTAGATGGACCGCCCCCCGTTCACCGGCAACAGTCGAGTCATTGACCTTCATCGGATTAACGACGCCGTCAACCGAAATGGCGAATGGCCGGACCCGGTATCTTTCACCTTCGGTCACAAGCCCTCCAACAATCACCTGGGTATCACTAACGAAAAGACTGCGAGGTTTGGCCATCAGATGATGCTCGAGGAACTCTCTCCCGCTAAAACCATTTCCGGTAAACTCCGATTCAGGGTCTATGCGCCCCGATTCGGTGACGTCCACCAGACTCAGTCTCTCGAGCTCAAACGGTCGAAAGCGATGCCCCTGACCTATGGCAATTACCACCGACCCATTCGGACGGACGGTGAGCGCCGATAACTGGTCTTCGGTGCGGCCGGAAAGTCGAATGGAGACCTTACCATTTCCGAAACCGCTATCCCGTTCAAGCGTCGGTTGAAATCGTGAAATCTCAATCGATCCCAATCCGTGGCGAGAGTGAGGCATCCGGGTCGCGGCAACCAGAATGCGCCCCTGGGAATCGATAGCCAGACGAGGGGTTTCAAACGATGCCCGGTCGGCGTCGGACTGAAATACAACTTCACTCATTCCCTCAATCCCACCATTTTCCCCTACTCTGGACAATACGACCCGCGATCCATCGGAGGCGATCGAGAGCATGAAATTTCCCCGCGGAGTCACCACCACAGTCACCGGTCGATAGACAGTGTCATAAGCAAAGGCCACCCCTGTTACGAATAGAATTAGCTGAACAATTTTTAGCCTGTATTCTCGCAGCATGCAGTCCCCTCCACGCAGTGATGTCCGATACGATTGCAAATTCGGTACCGAGGTCTTAGGCTCAAAGCCACTTTGAGCAACTTGCCGACACCAAGCACCACGGGCGCGAGCAAATCCAGCGCAACGACCAGCGCCCCCAGCGCAACGACCAGCACACCGGGCACACCCAGCAAACTTCGCGACAAATTGGCCCGCGGCGAACGCGTGTTCACCGCCGAGATCACGCCGCCCAAGGGTACTGGCACCAAAAAACTGCTCAAACATGCGGCGCTCCTCGGACCATTAGTAGACGCGATAAACATCACCGATTGCCAGCGGGCGCTGGTCAAAATGTCGTCGCTTGCTGCGTGCAAGGTGCTTCTCGACCATGGCTTTGAGCCGGTCTACCAGCTCACCTGCCGCGATCGTAATTCCATCGCGCTGCAATCGGATCTCATGGGCGCCGGCGCCTTGGGCATTCCCAATCTGCTGTGTCTCACCGGGGATCCCGTCAAAGTGGGCGATCACCCGCAGGCCAAGAGCGTTTTTGAAGTTGAGTCAACCCAGCTTTTGCGCTTAGCCGGCGAGCTTCAATTGGGCCGCGACCACAGCGGGGCTAAGATGAATGCCCCCACACGATTTTATATCGGAGCCGTCGTCAACCCAACGCTCGCGAGCGAGAAGAGCCAGCTCCGGAGAATGGAAAAAAAGGTTGAGTCTGGCGCCCAATTTTTTCAGACCCAGGCCTGTTACTCGATAAGCGCCTTTCGCGAGTTTTTGTTAGAGGCGTCCGTACTAAAAACCAACATTATCGCCGGCATTCTCATCCTTCACAGTCAGGAAATTGCCGTTTATCTTCGCAACAATATTCCGGGCATTCACCTGGGCGAAGAAACGATAAATCGCCTCGCGGTGGATGGCCGCAATCAGGGTATCGATCTCGCGGTGGAGACCATGCTGGGTATTGACGACGTTTGCCAAGGCTTTCACTTGATGACCGTGCGGGAAGAGGAGATCATCCCCGAGGTTATGGAGCGCTACCATGCCAGACGAAAAGCTTAAGCAAACTCCGCTTCACTCCAGGCACCTTCAGCTCGGAGGGCGCATGGTACCGTTTGCGGGTTACTCCATGCCGGTTCAGTACACGGGCGTTCTGAATGAAACCAAAGCGACTCGGTCGTTTGCCGGTCTGTTTGATGTATCCCACATGGGCCAATTTTGGGTTAGAGGAAAAGCGGCCCTGATCGAGCTTGGGCGAGTAACGACCAATGACCTAAGCCGTCTGAAGGTCGGCCAGGCACAATACAATATGTTGTGTAACGATCGGGGCGGCGTTATCGATGATATCGTTGTCTATCGCCGAGAAGAGGAAAACTTTTTTATCTGTGTCAACGCCTCCAACCGACTGACCGATTGGGAGTGGCTGAAATCCCAAGTCGCTGGTGTCTCAACGGGTGTCTCGATGACAGATGAAAGCGACGACACGGCACTCATTGCCCTTCAGGGACCGCAGGCGACCCACATTCTGTCTGGCTTTGTGGATCCTAGGGTCATTGAAACCCTGAAATACTACTGGGCCTGTGAGGCTCGTTTCCTGGATACGCCGGTATATCTTTCGCGGACTGGGTACACCGGAGAGGATGGGTTTGAAATCTACGCGCCCTCCGCCGCGGCCGGATCCATTTGGGATGCTCTTTTGGAGGGCGGCCGCTCGGAAGGACTCGTCGCCTGCGGACTCGGTGCTCGCGACACGCTGCGAACCGAGATGGGCTATCCACTTCACGGCCACGAGTTATCGAGCGAAATTTCGCCTATAGAGGCCGGGCTTTCTTGGGTCGTGAAATTTTCTAAAAACTTTGTCGGCAAGGAGGCGCTTTCGTCCCAATTGGCGGGCCCATCGAAGTTACTGCGGGGCTTTATCATGCAGGATCGGCGCATCGCGCGGCCGGGTTATCGAATATTCGGCCAAAACCGGGAGATCGGTGCGATCTCAAGCGGAACTTTTAGTCCACACCTCAACGCGCCGATTGCATTGGGCTTTATCGATGCAAAGTTCAAGGATGCCGAAACGCTGGAGATACAAATTCGTGAAGACCGAGCTATCGGCCGCGTGTCACGGTTACCGTTTGTAACTTCGCACACGAAACAGACTAAAGTTTAACGAATCCATTTTTTAGTGAACCAATTTCTTAGTGAACCAATTGGCACCCGCGGCTAAAGGTCAGGGCCAGATTTCGCTGATCGGTTCCCACGATACTATTCGTCAAGTTTTGGAAAGTGCCCAGACGAGACTCGGCGGTGATTTCAGAAACAAACTGTCCGAGATCGGCCAAATAGTATACCGATGAGCCCAGAAGGGAACTTAAAGCAACCACCTGGCTCCCGCTCTTTACGACGAGATTTTGCCCCAACGTCTGCACCTGGGTGTCGGTGAGTGCCACGCCATCGGTGTGTAGTACGAGGCAGTCGGAAGAATTATAGATGGTCTGCTTCACGCCAGCCTTCACCACCTTTGTGAGTCCGGGATAGGTTATCGCGAACTGCTTGACCGTTGCCGTTAAGGAATGGAGCGGCACAGACTCGCCGTCATTTAACGTCTCTACATTTTCCGCGAGCGCACTGGCAATAGTGCTTCGAATGCGGGCTTTGGTCGACGCGCTCCACACGCCGGTTGCTTTGAGTAGCACCGCTCCGTTTTTAACCACATAAACCGTAGGGTAGCTGGTGGTGCCGAGTTGTCGTGTGAGCGCGCGCGCGCCGTCGTGGAGAACCGGGTGGTTGGGATTGTGCCGCAGAATCCATTCCGCGTACTCGGCGTCGGTGCGATCGATTCCGATGTCGAGTACCTGCACCCGAGGATTGTCGCCAAACTCTTCGGCTAGTGCGTCCACGTTAGGAGCGTTGTCATTGCAATAAGGACAATTAAGAAAATAGCTCTCAAAGACGAACACTGCG
Organism: uncultured Pseudobdellovibrionaceae bacterium; assembly: GCA_964603655.1. Classification (GTDB taxonomy): domain Bacteria; phylum Bdellovibrionota; class FAC87; order UBA2466; family UBA2466; genus JACPWY01. Next base: position 6,378 of record CAZRVZ010000160.1, read on the forward strand.
TTGGGGTGGTCGACGCTGTTATAGGTGTTCCCACTCTGACTTCCCATTGGATTCATGTGGCGCAGCGAGAATGGCAGAATCGCTGCAGTTACAGAAAACCCTAAGGTAATTGACGCAATAAGTAATAAGCGCATCGTATCGCTCCTCTTGAGAGTGCGCCCCCATTGGCGCCCTATACTTCTTGTATCGGACAAACGAGTAGGGTCGTTATCGATGAATTCGATCTTTCCTAACACTTGTTAAGGTGGCGGATGGTGGCGGATGACGGCGGATGGTGGCGGATGACGGCGGAATTTGGCGGAATGTGGCGGAATGTAGCGAACGTTGCCGACCTTATGCGACGGGATGTCTGCGACGGGACGTCGCTCGGCGGCTAGCACAGGTTGTCGTGCCAAAGCACGGGGTGACGGCGCAGGGGTGACCCTATTGCTTAGTAATCAAGGGGTGACCAAATCGCGTGGTAATTACAGGTGACGACCCCGATCCCGCCAAATTGCTCTGTGTAAGTCCCCGCTCTCTCCAGAAACAATACACAAGGAGATAAATTCTCGGAGGTGTCGAGTGAAGGGGTTTTTTATTGTTCTGACATTCATTTTTTTAGGAATGACAGTCGCGCGCGCCGAAACAGGAGAGGACTTTACGGCGCCTGCAAATCGCGCCTCGGACGAAGTCATTAACTTGGATGGCTGGGAAGAATTGCAGCTCCCCAAGCCGAGCGATCCCACGCTTAAAAAGTACGCCGAACGTGCTCAGGTATTCATCAAAGGTACCAAAGTTCCTTACAAACTCGAAGGCGTTTATCGAGATCCTGAGACTAAAGCATTGTTCGCAAGGGTATCGCGCGAGACGCCGGTTTATGGCACTAAGACACAAACGCTCCCCTTGCGCCAACTGCACCTAAAAGACGACACCAGACCCCTAAGTGAGACACTGCCGCCAATTCTGGAATCTTTTGATCCGTCAAAGCCTAATGCCAACCCGACCGGGTTCTTTACCGGAGACAAGGTTCGATACCTCTCGGGAAAAAAGTTTTTGCCCGGTGTGATCGGAATCGTAGAGGGAGAGAGAATAGAGATTAAGACAGACGGCCCCGATCACTTTCTTGTATTTCCAGCAAATGATATTTTCTTAGAGTACGGCCCCAAGGAGCTAGGTCCTTGGGAACACCTCTTCGTACCCGGACCTAGGGGGACAGGAGCAAATGGTTCGCCCGATTGGGCAGATAAGGAGCGCATGATTAAGGACGGGGACTTATTTCCAAAGATACTGAACAAAAAACCAAATAGATGGGTGACGATGGGGTATGCCGAAAACCCGAGCACGGGACTGGTCTTTGCAATTATGGAAAGAATTAAGGAGTCGAGCGAGCCGGAGGGTCGCAAACTTACGGGTGAGCAAAGGTTAGTGCCCGTAAAGATGTTGGCAGATCGTAACGGAAACGCGCTAGGTCGTCCCGTTGTGAAAGCAATACACGCATATTTGAACCACTTCGGCAGAGCCGCCGGCCACGGCAGCCGCAAAAAGCCGTTAGGGGACAATCCAGACGGAACAATACGAAGTGTAGATGATGCCGTGAGAGAGCACGACAACATACAACGCAATTGGGAACTCCTGGAGACAAGTAAATATTTTGACAAAGGTTCTTACCCCCCGGATCTCCCCGGAAAATACACCAAACTCGGTGAAACATTACATAAAGAAGTTAGGGAACGGGAACTACGCTTCAATGAAACCTTCAATTCTTTTATCCAAGATTCGCTGGACCCCAAAACCATCAAACGGACAGGATTCCTAAAACCGGCAGCTTTTGACTCCGCAATGAAGGCATATCTCGGCGTGAATTCTACCGATGGAAACCGAACCACAGGTCTTGACACGTTTTCGAGTCCCTATAAGTCTTACCCAATCGCGAATGTAAAAAAGGCAGCCTTAATGATCGCCGATTACCTCAGGACCGCTAAAAGAATTTATGGGGCGAAATCGCTCAAAGCACTCGTGAATGACCCAAAACGACCGTTTCACATCTTAGACACCATCCGGGATACACCCGTACGGGAGGCACTCAGCAATGTTCTCCCCCCTAATCAATTCACACAACTGTATCCGCCGCCAGCGCGTGCTTCGACAAACGCCCCCCGCGTAGTAGATGCCTCGGGTGCCATATCCGGCATGACCGGATCCGGCGCAGGTGGAGCAGCCGTCTCTCCTTTAGATTGCGGACCAGGCACAGCCCAATTTGCTAAACCCACAGATCGGCGCACTAAAAAGGAACAAGATTACCTCAACGAGCATCCCCAAACACCCGACAAGGCAGGTGGTAAACCGGGGCGGACCGACAAAGAATTAGAGATCCGGCGCAAGCTGGATGAGGGAGAATTCAATCGTTTGCCAAGCAAAGTCGGTGGCAAAGGAAAATAAGAGAGTCCTCAGAGTAAGTTACAAAACGGTAACCGATCACCAGCGCCCGACTCACCAGCTCCAAACTGCCCAAACTCTGTACACCACTGTCCAACCCAGTGGCGCCCGTAAATCATTGAAGTCCCCGCCATATTTCCCAGGGGCCCCAGGACGTATATTCCCCCGTCACTTAGCCGCTACATCTTAGGCACAAAAGTGTGGCAGCGAATTTGCACAATCTAACTCCGATGCCCAATCTACGCCAAATTTTTCTATTTCTCATCGTTTCACTTGCCTTCGGCTGCGCCAGGCTTCACATGAGCGCCGGCGGAGGCAACGGGGATGGGTTTGAGGGCGGTGACCCACTCGTTGCCCTTCTCACGGCCAGACGATCGGAAATTCGGGTAGCTCTCGAACAAATCGTTTCCGGCCGGGGGGCCAATCAAGTTTGTCGGTACGATGTGTGCGATCGCAGTCAAGAGGCCTGTCAGTCACTCAATCGCCTGAGTGACTCGCAAGTTTCCTCTTGTCGAAAAATGCTAGTGGACGGTGCTCAAGTGCTCCTGGATCGGATTAATGACAGTGGCGTCGAACTCCGACCCGTTATCGGCCCCATTGAATCAACGCAAGATGCAACGTCTCCATCGGCGGCAACTGCCCTGGGCGCACTCGGCTCTATACAATTCGACCGTACGCGCGCCATGGAAATGGGTGCCGATGAACTGAGGGCTCTCGTCGTGCATGAGTTTGGGCACAAGGTATTGTTTGGTGGCGGGTACATCGTAGACGCCGACCCAGTTGGAAATTTTTCCACTGGACGGGAGCTTCTCGATACGGTCGGAAAAGCACTGGTGGCCTACGCGAAGGTCAACCGACCCGGCGTGTTCATTTCTAAAGCCGATTTAGTTCGGTTATACCGACTACACCGGAACGCGGTTAGTGACCAATTTCCGGATGCCCATTTTTTTACGATCAGCCCGGCGGAGCGCAACGCGGTGGCAGCCAGTGGATTCAGCGACGAGTCCGATTCAACAAACCTGAAAGCGTATGCCACGCCACAGCCATACTCCGAGCCGGTGTTTCGACTTTTCAATGAAGTAAAACGGCTTCACTTCTACACACGCGATCGCGGCGAAAGATCCGCGCGACTCGCCAGCGGCTGGAGGGATGAGGGTGTGGCCTTTCACCTCATTCCATTCAAATTTGAAAATTCTGTCGAGGTATTCAGTCTTTCGAATCAACAAACGGGTGGAGTCCTTTTTACGAACTCCATCACTGAACTTAATGAGATCCTAAGACTTTTTCCCGCCACCTGGCTTCATCAAAACTCGTGGGGTTTTCACCCGACCCCCTAACCCACCTGGCGACGGATCTGGTTTTGATTATCAACAAACCGATAGCGCGTGGCCGAGCCCTTTCCGAAGCGCTCCACCTGCGACTGTGCAATCCCTTCCGAAAGCACTCTCAATACACTTCGCTCGGAAATTCCCAGTGCAAGGCTTGCCTCTTTGATAGAGAAGGGTCGGGGAAGTCGGTCCTTTAAAATACAAAGAGACGGGTGCATCCCAGATGTATCAAACGGACTCTCCGGTGAACGCAGTTGAAGGACCACCCCCGATCGACTGCTGAGTCGGAATCCGGACCCCGCCGAATTAACAATCAGGGGAAATCGAGCCTTCCTAAAGCAATGTCGCGCCTCGTTCAGCGCGAAATGTACTCGCACCGCCGAATGGGCTGGATCGAAATACTCGTCTGGGTACAAAAGCGCGTGAAGCGAGGCCACACGAATGGGACGGTAAAAATCTCGAACCAGTGCATTTACTAATCGATGAACGAGTCTCGATGGTTTAAGGACCTGCTTTCCCGATGGAACCACGCGACCGGTTAAGAGTTCCAAAACCGGCCCTCCCCGCGGACCCAAAACGTATGGGTAAACCTCGGCAATGGGAATATTGGGTGCAAATGAGAGAATGCGATCCCTGAAGGCCGGATAAGGAGTCCCGTAATAAAGCCTCATGAATAACGGTTTTTTTTGAGTGAGCTTCAACTCGTAGAGATCAATTTGGCGGACCGTTTCCCAGTGCTGGAGGCGACTAGCCTCGGCCCGTACCGATCGCAATGCCAGATTCGATTTCCTATCCCTTTTTTCCAACCAATTCGCGATAGCGATCCATTTTTTGTAAAATAATGCCTCGCGCGTCTCTGCGCCCTTGACGTGCGATGAGTCGAGAAGCGACCTGGCCAGTGACCAGTTTTTTGAGTTGATGGCATTTTGCGCCCTTTGCTCCTGGACTGCAGAGGCCAGAAAAGCGTACTGTTGCCCCTGCTTGGAAGTCCCCGCACGCTCGACCAACTCCTTTATGATTTTTTCCGATTCATCGACACGATCCACAAATGCAAGACTAGATGCAAGATTAAACAGACCAATGAGGTGTTCGTACTCAGTCACAGAGGGTGCGTCGACGAATTTTTCTAGAAGCGCAATGGACCGCGCATAGTCCCAGTGGCTGATGTGGGAAAAAGCAGTAAATAGGAGCGCCCGGGGCACAGTTACGGAATTGAGAAGCGTTAACGCCTCTTCGGCAGCCCCTACGCGAATGAGTGCTGCGGCATATTCAACCGTTTCCGCAGCGGTAGCATCGGGCGCTCCATGACGACCACCGCGCACATGGCGAAAAAGAATCTGAAGTGAGAGCTTTGGAAGATCCACTCGACGCGCTAATTCCGCCGCTGTCCCCTTAAGCGGCCGCGGAACTTGTTCGCGCAAAAGGCGAGTGAGTGCGGTGCGTGCATCTAGCAGCTTCGCCGCCTTGATCAGTTGATCTATTTCCCTGAATGCTGTCGTCCAGTCTGACGCAGTCATCTGCCCCCACTTCAAGGAACATTATCAAGGATATATGTGGGACAACTATGAAGGAATTGTCACTGAATGGACTTGAATTGTATTGGCCTTGAATGGTCGTGAGAATCGCCTTGAGTATTCGGTAATGCAGAGGGTGTCGAATGGGTAAGAACTACGAAGAACTGATGCGACGAGCGACACAAATTGTAATTACCACTCGACTTTGTCGGTACTGAATTACCAAGGAAAACTGTCGGCACAGGTGCGTTAGAATCTCTCTTTTTCCAATGGGTTAACCAGAAAGAATAAAGAGGGGCGGAGCGCTGTGGGGGAGTTTATCTTGGGGGCAAAGGCACAGCTCAAACTTGACGTGGTTTGTAAAATCGAGGGTGGTCAGATGGTTCGATCTAGTGCCACCCTACAGCCTGACCTCTCCTACTCGCTTCTCGATATACAAACAACAGATCGAGATAAGAACCTATCAGGACTTAACCTGGCGAGCTCATTACAGCGGAAAGCCGATAGACCGCACTCAGGAGGACACCGTCGACCGAGGCCTCTCGGTGTGGCAGTCAATGAAAAAGGTGGGCTAAAGAAAAGGCTATGACGCGCCGATGCCGTCATTATCGGGTGGTAATAGACCCGTCAGTTTGCCCTGGTAATGACCGACGAGCGACACAAATGGAGCCGTTAAAGCAACGTTGCTAAAGCCACGCCGCGAAACCACTTGAAATGATGACGTGGCCACAAATCGTCTGGCGCATCTATAACATCGGCCATCGCGAACGACTTGGAACCACACTTCGCACCATTTTCTCGGTCGCCTCTCGTCTCCCGTCTCCCGTCTCTCGCCTCTCGCAAACTCCGACTCAAGCCGGATAGTCGATCAATCGATACTTCGAACCAACAATGGGGCCGCGCTTGACCAACCCCATACCCTCCAAAACATTGAGTTCCACGTAATTAACTACATTTCTAAAATCGCGTCCCCATTCCACAATTCGCGTATAGACGCGGTCATCCCAGAAGCGACCCAACAACCTTTGTCCGCGCCGAGCTCCGGTAACCAGACGAGCGATAATACCGGGGACAACCCTCAAAAACGTCTGGAGCATTCTGCGATTGCTAAACTTCAGACACAGATGCAAGTGAGACCCGACATTGGCGTAGTGGTATAGATGAATTCCATAGGTGCCTGCTTTCTGTCTAACAAGGCTTTCAATCTGATCCTTTCGGGATGAACCCAGAAGCGACAGCTCCCCCTTTGCCTTGGATGATTTCAGTGTAACGTGAAGTGCCTTTCGAACATCCAACGGGCGTCTTCCCTTTCGTTTTGCCTTATCCACTGAACCCCCATGTTCCTTTTTTACAACCTCGACAAATAATGGAATTTGTTTTTTCATATTCATAATTACTTTTATCGTCGACACAATAGTGCTTGTCAACACTTTTATCGTCGATAGTTTAAAATATTTTTTGTGCTTCAGCTAGCCGTACCGTTTTGAAGCCTCTCAGAGCCATAAGACATCGCCCGAGCCATAAGACATCGCCCGAGCCATAAGACATCGCCCGAGCCATAAGACATCGCCCGAGCCATAAGACATCGCCCGAGCCATAAGACATCGCCCGAGCCATAAGACATCGCCCGAGCCATAAGA
>CAZRVZ010000161.1:0-4055 GCA_964603655.1 uncultured Pseudobdellovibrionaceae bacterium
CCTCGCAAAGCCCGCATCGCATCGCAAAGCTCGCCTCGCAAAGCCTCGCCTCGCATCGCAAGGCCCACCTCGCCTCGCATCGCAAAGCCCACCTCGCCACGCATCGCAAGGCCCATATTGAGAAACGAAACCCCGAAGAGCAGAAACATGCTTACGTCCCCATTCGATATTGCGTTAGTGTCAAAAGCGGGGGGTATGAAACCCAGCCAGGCAGTTATAAAGAGTCTGGCACCTTACGTTCTGGTGCAGCAAAGAAAACCTGCTGGAAAAAAGAAGGCGGGAAAGTCGTAGAACCCCCAAGTTCGGACGACGTGGTTAACTTCGGGCCAGAGCAAAGGGCATTTGGACTAACGGCGATTGGTGAAAATTTAATGATGGAACTGCAGAGTTCGACAGAATGTGGTAGTGGCCCATTACGACTCGAACTACGAAAGAACCAGCCCGGGTTAGGGAGAACACGATTTTGGATTGGATACCGCCGCGGGCATAGAGAAAGTCCGCAAGATGGTTAACGAGTTTGTGATGCGAGAATGAAGGTGCTGCAATTGTTTTAGAGTTTCAGTCGCTGCATACAATGGAGGCTACGCGATAGTGATCGAAATAAGGACGGTGGTATTTGAGTACCCGGCTCGATGGCAAAAGCCAGGCACTGACCTGGACGAGCTGGCAAAACTCCGACAGGCGGGGTGGCAAATACGGAAGCTAAGCGCGCATTTCGGATTTGGAATCTCCACTATCACGATTGGCTATACCAGGTTTAGACGTATGAAGTAATGTTGCGCAGGCAATGCACCTGATTTTCTCAATATTTATTTTGGTCTGCTCCATTTGCTTTTCGGCTGCTCCTAAGGGCCAGCCGCAGAACTGTCCAAAAGGGGAACACTGGGTGCGTCCTCACCATAGGCGAGCGTATTTTCGCGCCGATGAAACTTTCGTTTCGGCCTCAAATGTTTCAGGCCATTGTCAAAAGAACCCAGCCGGGTTCGACCATTGGAATCCAAGGAAGAAAACAGGACTTCCGCCCGGTTGGGAATACCCGAAAGAAAAACCCAAAACGTGGTCAGAAGAGGAGTGGGAACGCGTACTGGAAGCTTTGAGCGAACTACCGGAGATTTTGTGGGTTCCGACTATAGAGGGCATTTATAGAATGGAGAAATCCAGAGTTCACCCGAACCCGGCAGCGGGCGAGCCGAAAAGTATCGGGCTTTATAATCCTGCGTTCGAATCCAAACATACACTTACTCAACTTTTGGCTCACGAACTCGCCCATGAACTCTATCGAAATCTTCCTCCTGCGGATCAGGAGAGCTATAGGAAAGCTACCCATTGGTTTGAGGGTCAAGTTGGAGGGAAAAGATTTACGGTACTTGGTCGAAGCGAAAATAAGTTTGTCGAGCCTGACGGAGTTGATTCTCCAGCAGAGGACTTCAGCAATAATATTGAGTACTACTTGTTCAATCCGAAGAAATTGGAGCTCGTGACTCCGTCAGCCTACAATTGGATTCAGAACCAATACGGTGATAGGCTGAAATTGCGTTCAAGAAGTACCTTATGAAGCAAATATTCTTCTATTTATTCTCAGCTTTAGGAATAATCGGGTGCCAGGGACTTCGAACTAAAACTGCGCTCCGTCCCGAGCTTTCTTTAAGTTTAGCAAAGGAAATACAGGTTGGCAGAACAAAACAAAACGAGGTTATCTCGCGCTTGGGACAGCCGGACCGCGTTTTGGACATGAGTCAGACCAATCTAGCGAGTAATGGCAAAATCTGGGCTTATTTGGAAGGGGGGTTTGAGTCAACCGGTAGAATTTCGGTCTCCTTCCCCACTGATTCTGACATCGTTGATTCGGTCAGCTGGGATGTTCGGGACGGTGACCCTGAACAGAAATTAGAAAACACGTTTTCTCGGTTCAAGGAGACCAGTTTCGTTAAGACACGCCCCAGAGTCTGGGAAAATCCGCACTCATCTCCTGACGAAATATTTTACGAAGATTCCAAGTCTGGGCTCACGATAGTTTACTTACAAACCCCCAGGCGAGTGGCCGCAATAACCTGGGTGTCTCCCAATCGTGCAACAAGCTCTGAAACGGAAACCATGGCCGCCCCCCCATATCCCTATTGCATCGTGGGGCTCTGCGCCAGCCAACCCAAACCCTAGATCAAATTGTTGTTTTTGGTTCGACCCAGATGTGCCACGTTTAAATAAAACGATTCGTTTTTTGTAACTGTTCATTCCCGCGAAACGGGCTGAACAGTTACCTTTTGTCTTGCAGCGATTTCAATTAATCTTTCGTTGTTTAGTGGCTGAGCGAACGTCGCCAGATATCCCCAGGGGTTCAGCGCGACTCCGCCATCAACTCCGACACCTAGTGGCGTCCAGTTGGCTGAAGGGTAAAGGCCGGGATTTTTGAGCGTATTAAAGCCGAGAATGGGTATTGGATTGGTGAGTTCGTCAACAAAGAGGATGCGGTTTGGAGTGGACCAGACGAGTGAAACTCGCTCGCATAAGTCTCCGTAAGGCAAACGATTTAGCGAGACTGTTTTACGGAACGCATCCTCAAGCTGTCCACGGCAATTCCATGGCCTACGCCAAATCCCCCACCGGTTCCAGCCGATCACACTTTCTAAATTCCGGAAAAATACGGTTCCAGAAAAATACGACGAATAAGGTGCCTAAGCCACCTATCACAACGGCGGGTACCGTTCCCCACCAGGCGGCGGTGATGCCCGATTCAAATTCGCCGAGTTCGTTCGAGGTTCCGATGAATAAGAAGTTAATGGCGCTCACGCGGCCGCGCATCGAGTCCGGAGTCATCATTTGTACCATGACCGATCGAATAATGACGCTGACCAAATCGGCTGCGCCGAGACAGAACAGGCAAAATAGCGAAATATAAAAATGGGTAGAAAGCCCAAAGCCAATCGTAAAAATTCCAAAGATGCCGACACACGCGAGCATAATGGTGCCGGTGTGGTGCTTAATGGGGTATCGGGCCAAGATTATTCCAGTGATCACCGCTCCGGTGCCGGGGGCGGCTCTGAGGAGACCCAATCCGGCAGGACCCACATTGAGTATATCCTTGGCAAAGATAGGAAGTAGAGCAACTGCACCTCCCAGGAGAACCGCAAAAAGATCCAGCGAGATTGCGCCGAGGATAATCCGGTTTTTCATCACAAACCGAAGTCCAGTGAGATAAGACTCCAGACTGACCGGGCCCTTTTCGAAGTGTTGTGGACGATTAACAACTTGGGTGAGCAGACACCCTGAACCTCCCGTTAAGAGCGCACAGGTTAAGTACACCCAGTCGGGGCCCATCAACGCGTAAACAACTCCGCCGAGCACGGGACCGAGTACCGTGGCAATCTGCCAGGTGGTTGCGCTCCATGCGACCGCTCGGGGAAAGATTTCAGTGGATACTATGGATGGCAGCAGAGATTGCCCGCTCGTCGCGGCGAATGGTCGAATGGCGCCAGCAAGAATTAAGCAGGGATAGACTCCTTTCACGGATCCGGGGTGCGAATACGCCAGCCAGAAGAGTACTCCTGAGATGGCGCCGTCAATTACGAGCGTCCACTGAAGGACCCGCTTACGATCGACCCTGTCGACAATTTGACCGGCAAAGGGAGACAGCACGAGCATTGGGAGAAATTGCGCCAGTCCAACCCACCCGAGGTCGAGCGGACTTTGCGTGGTCGCGTAGATGTGCCAACCAATGGCCAGCGACCGCATTTGAAAGGCTAGCATCGAAACGAAGCGTTGAATTAGGTAAAGTAGGATCCCCATCGAATTCCTGGGGCATCATATTCTTCCCGATCGGTTACCGGCAAACACCGTTGCATCGGAACGGCGGCGACACCGCTTGCCAGTATTTCCAACCTCAAGTAGCCTTTTCCCGATTGAACCGAAAGGGGACACATGTCTAAAGCAAAATTTGAACGAACCAAGCCGCACGTGAATGTGGGAACGATTGGCCATGTGGATCATGGAAAGACGACGTTAACGGCCGCGATGACTCATGTGCTTGCGAAGAAGGGTCTGGCTCAGGCGAAGCGTTA
>CAZRVZ010000162.1:0-24424 GCA_964603655.1 uncultured Pseudobdellovibrionaceae bacterium
GATGCTACGATCGAGCGCTTATCTTCGTTATGCTTCGTCGCGGCTCCTAGGAGTACGAGGAGTACACCGTCGTCGCCGCTTCTCGCCTAACTCGATGAACGCTCGTCTCGCTATCGCAAAACTTATGAAAGGAGCCATAAATAAAGAGGTTGGAGACCTAAACGCGAAACTGGAGCAGATACGCGCGACTGGGAGCGCCAAGGAAATTGAGGCGGCCGAAAAGTATACCCTTCCGATTATCGCGACGCTGCGATCCCTAGAGGTGTTTTTGATCGAAAAGGGCGCCGCATAAAAGTTCTGCCAAGCCCCATCTCAGTGTTAAAATAATTGAATGGTCTCATCCGTCCTGCTCGCATTCCTGCTCTCCTTGCTGTCGACCGGCTTGCTGCTGGCTGACCAACTCCCGTGTAACAAAACGATTCGTATATTTTTCCCTGGTGAGGTGTCAAAAACTGCGGAAACAAAGCCGCGAGCCCAGATTCTGGACCCTCGAGAAATCAAGCCGAGCAAGCAGGAGTTCGGCATCGGTATTCTGGTAAAACTCAAGGACGGCCGCCAGGTTGTCGCTATCGGTGACGCCGTGGCTGTCCAGCACGACGGCGTGTTAGCCGCTATAGAAACTAAGTACGGGGAGACGATTGCGGCCACGGTTTGGGGCGGCGAACTGCGGTTCGATCTGAGCGCTCCTGACGGAGCGATTCGACTTTTGGCAGCTAATGAAACTTCGGGTTATTTTGCAAGCCGCTTGAAAATAAAGAGCGACGTTTCTGCCTTAAAAAACGCTCTATCGGAGACCGGGATTTGGGCCGTTCCCGATTCCTTGCCGGTCAAATGGGGTGAGGCCCCCGAGCACCTGCACCCGTCAATGATAAACCGCCATGAGCGCACAAATACCGTCGGTCTGATAGCCACTGTCATGGAGAGCCTCGTGTCACAGTTGGACGATCCGAAAGCGTTTGAAAGCACGCAAAAGTTGTACGCTCCGTTATATCTCCCCCATGTTCCCAAAATGGAGCTATACCTCGAGGGGTTGGTGAACGACGGCGTCGCCGATGCGGTCGAGGCAAGACATTTGGGTGGACTGATTCGCCAGTTTGCAGAGGGGAAACCGCTCGGTCCCGATAATTATCGATTTATCCAGGAGAAGTGGGATAGCCTCGATAACCTGGTGAAGGCACGACAAAACTCGCCCGAACGTCACGTCCGGTTTATCGAGATAGCACCCGCGGCAGGCAGGTAGCGCGCTTGTAGCTCGTCGAATTGCCGGCGCAGAGCCGAGACCGTCGTTTTTTGCGTCGCTGTTTCCGCCCGCAGACCCGAGTACAGAGTAATTTCACACTGCGAAATGAGGCGCGCCGTTTCGGTTGCTGCCTCCGTACCAAAATTTTTTGCAATCGTGTGGACTAAGTCCCCGTGGAATAGCCCCCCACAATTCGCCGCAGTCAGGGAATTCGGGGAATTCTGAGTGCCCCACTGGTTAATCGCCTTGAGAAGAATGGATAGCGCGTCCATAGCCCGACCCGTCGTCATGGCTTCGTCAAAGACCGGCTGCCAAGCTGTCGTGGCAGTGGTCATCGACGTGATCGGTGTGGCGTGGACCGGGCGAGGCCTTCGCCGTTTGGCCCGATATAAGAAAAAGGCCGTCAAAAACAGAAACAGTAAGTTGAGAGTAACAACGAGAGGGTGCAGAAGTATTTGGCGCGTGGACGCTCTGGCCATTGGTGTAACGACAATGGGCAATGTCAGCGCTGGAGACGGCTCATTCGCCGTGACTGAAATGGGACTCAGCGTGAAAGGGCCGATGGGGGATCGCACATGCCGGTTTTGGCGCGGATCGAAATGGGTGAATGTAATGGCGGGTACCTGGTGGGGTAGGGTGGTGTGGGGGATGATTGAGATTTCAAAAGTTTTTGCGCCAAACGCTCCCTGACCGGAGATGACAGCTCGCTGTGACACGCGCTCGATTTCCGGCGGAAATGTGAACTCACCAATTTCTATCTCTGGAAAGTTTCCCTCACCCTGTATCGTTATCGAAATGGACGTCGGCTGGTCGGGAGTAAAATCGATTCTCTCGCTGTACTGAACCGTGAGGGCTCCAACGGCGGACGTCGAGCTGTCGGTGAATTGGGGTAGCGTTTTTGGCGTTGGGGCCTTGCCGGTGCTCCTCAATAGGGCACCCGTGCTTTTTAACAGTAGATGCATCGGCTCAATCCGGGGCTCCCGCCTCGCCAGCATGGGGATCAGGCCGTAGCTGCCGATGAGGACCTTGTACCGGCCCTTGGTGGCCGGGCCGAGAATCAACCGGCCCTGCCGAAGGGCCTGGTTTTCGGTCCAATAGCCGTCGAATTCCGGAAACTTGACGACCTCGACCTCTTCAAACGGGCTGTCCGAGTAGAGTATAAAGTGCGCGACGATCTGCTCCCCGGCGAAGTGCGCATTCTTATTAAACTCGGTTACCAATTCCGCCGGGCGGCCGGCCATCGAGTTGGATGGCGCCGCGCTCGTTATCACAGATGGGGAAATCGGCGGGAGCAGTTCCGCCCTGAGAAGCAACAGGAAAAAGAGTAACTTCACCATGGCTTGTCCGAAGGGTTAAGCGGTTTGGAGCGATTACGCGTCTCCATCATTCGCTGAAGCGCGATGCGCTCTTCGCTCGAAAGCAGCTCGAACAACTTTCGTTTTTGATTGTCGGAGAACTCCTGCGACTTGAAGTTCTTTTTCGGTCCCTTGGCATCCGAAGGCTCATCGGGGTTTTTGGACCGGTCCCCGTCGTCCTTTTGGGATTGCGATTCGGCGCGGGCGCGCTCGAGAAGTCTTGCGACAAGCACCATGTTATCGGCAATGGCCAGGTTGATCTTGGAATTCTCGTCGGGACTCGCAGCGACGGTATCGCGGGCCTGCTGGTAGAGATCTAGGGCAGCGACCCCGTCTCCCTTTGCGAGTGCGAGGTTGGCTAGATTAAAAAAGGCTTTCTTGCGGAGGGTGAAACCCGCCCCGGATTTCAGGGCGCCGTGCAGGGCGCTGTAATAGATCTCGGCCGAGCGCTCCAGATTCCCCTGATTCGATAGCTCGACCGCTCGGTTAAAGAGGATTGGTCCGCGGCGGCGGGGCGGTATCTTTTCAGACATTACATCCGAGCTATCCGAACCGTTCGAACCATTGGAAAAACCACCCGAGCCATTTGAAAAACCAACGGCACTGTGACCGAGACAGATAACAAGTACGGCCTTAAGCCAAACAGGCCAGTGCCTCCGATTGAATTCCCAGAGGTAAAACAGTAACCCCAACAGAATAAAAATCGGAAACAGTTCCGCGGTGACCGCAAAGGCAGAGTTTTGTCCGGAGCCTTTCAAACTGCCTGCCAGTAGCGGTACCGATTTCATTTCGGCCGGAAATCGCTTCCCACCCGTCGCGCGTGCGATCGTATCGAGAGTGCCGACATTTAAGCGGGAAATATGCGTTTGGCCGATCCCGCCCGAAAGCGACCGCGCGTCCAGGGGGACTCTCCCCCCGCTCTCGGTGCCTGTGCCGACGGAGAAGATGGGAATGCCTGCATTTTTGTAGCGATCTAGTACCGCTCGATCGACGGGACCCTCGGTCTCGCCGTCGGAAAAGAGAACAATCGAGGGTGACACGGTTTTGAGTCTATCCAGAATTCCCAGAAGGTTAATCAGTGCCTCGCTGAGGCGGCTCGAGGGCTGAGTGACCAGATCGGGGGCGAGGTAAGAAAGCATATCTACCGTCGCAGCGGGGTCTTGCGTAAGCGGCATCTGGAGGTAACTTTCTCCGGCAAATGGAAAAATCGCGTAGCGGTTCAATGTGTGCCGAACCACGAGATTCTCAGCAAAGAGAGTCGCAAAGCGTATACGCGAAGGCGATAGATCACGGGCGAGCATGCTGCGGGAAATGTCGAATACCAGAAAGACGTCCGCTCCGGTCGAGCTCTTCGTCAATTCGTCATGTCCCAACTGGGGCCGGGCAAGGGCGATTATCCAGCAGGCGATCGCCAGGAACCATGCGGCTTTTGAGAGGGTGATCCGTTTATAAAAGAAACACGCCGCATACCCCGCCACGAGTGGTAAAAGACTCCAGAGAATTGTCTGTGATTCAAATCGCATAGCCGGCCCGAAATCTGGTTTCCAGAAGAACCGCGACCGCCGCGAGTAGGCAGACAGCAAAGAGGAGTGGATACTGAAACAGTGGGTCGCGCCTCGTTTTGCTGGATAATTTGATGGGACTTTTCTCCAGGCGATCGATCTCGCCCACGATTCGCGCCAACATGCCGCCGTCTCGGGCCATAAACGAGCGCCCTCCCGTGAGAAAGGCTATTTTTTTCAGGAGTTCCGGATTTAAGTACGAGGGAACCTGGGCGATGAGTTGTCCCTTTCTGCCGGTCGCATCGTAAGCGTAAATGGGGACCAGCACCCGATCTTTCTGGCCGATGCCAATCGTGTAGATTTTTATATTCTCCTGTCTGGCGAGATTCGCGGCGGTGATGGGGTTGATCGTTCCCACATTACTGTCGCCATCGGTCATTAGGATGATGATTTTGGTTTGGGTCTTGGAGTGACGCAGCCGGGAGATTCCCCCGAGCAGACCCATCCCGATCGCTGTCCCCTGTTTGAGTTCCCGGAACCTGATGTCATCGATCTGGTTTTTTAGGAACGTGAGGTCATGGGTCAACGGTGATTTGGTTACCGCCTCTCCCCCGAATAAAACCAGGCCGATTCGGTCGTGGGTGCGGCGCCCGACAAAATCTTTAAGCACCTGCTTGGCAATTTCCATTCGGTTGGGGAGGTAATCCGTAGCCTCCATGCTTTCGGAAATATCAACGACAAGGGCGATGTCGATGCCACTGCTCCAAACCTCTTGCGTCCGGCGTTCGGCGACGGGTCCTGAGGCCGCTCCGATGAGTAGCAGCATCGCGACCCATGCCACCCAGAAAAGGCCCCTGAGTCTCTGCCCTGTGGAGTGGGTCAATCGCATGAGGAGCGATCTGTCTCCCGCCATAAGTGGTCGTGCGTGCGGCTTCTGGCGAAATAAATGATAAATGACGGCGAGCCCGATCGGGCCAAGACAAAAAAGAAGTATCCAGGAATTCGTCAGGGAATAAGACATAGGGTTTTACTTAAACATTGTGAAACCAGATCTCTTTCATTTTCCTTGGGCGCATCGTAACGAAACGTGTCGCACCGTTCTAGAATCGGCAATAGCAGCGAGACGGGGGGGTATTGAATTTTTCCCACCCTCTCAGTCGTGAGCTCCCGCGTGGTCAGGCAACTTGACCCTGTGAGTCGCAGTTTTTCAAAGTAACCGTGAACGGCCTCGAGATAATCATTGAGCTGGGGGCCGGGGGTTACTGACAGTAGGCGCAGAATTTCAGCTCGGAACCACGCCTCTGGTGAAACGGCCGGCTCTGGCTGTTCGCGCGGTTTTGTTTTGAGAAGTCGGCGGGTGAGATGGCCGATGGCAAAACTAACGACTGCTAGTAGCGCCAGTAGCTTGAACAGTCTCTCCCAATCAAAGGGAATTTTTAGACTTCCGAAACTCGGCCGAAGTTCGTCGTCATTCTCGCCGCGCGTATTTTGAACGGAAATTGCCTGGCGCTCCGTCGAGTAGGTGCGCCCGCCATCGGTAATCATGAGGGCTGGAAAATAAAACGTTTCGGGCAAATAGGAGGTGACCTCCCACTGCCACCGGTATGACCCCTCGTCCTCGAATGCCTCGGTCGAGAGAACCGTGAGACGAGACTCATCGATTAGCCGGCTGTCGAGTATCGGTTCTGACGCTAGTGCTGACACGGCGGGTTTGGGATAGGTAAGTGTGACAAGGGCCCTTTCTCCCGGCTCAATCGACGACCGAAGCAGGCTCAAGGTCGGTTCGCTAAAGCCGAGTCGGGCCGCGCTGCTCAAAAAATAGAACCAGGCGACGAACATAATCATCCTCCACGCTCAGATTGAGGTAGCTACCGCGAGTGCGAGCAGTGAGCTTTTCGAGCTCAGTTTGGGATTCCAGTTGGCGTTGCTGTAAAGTCTGCCGTGTGTCTTTTGACTGACCACTTAACAGATAAATATCTCCAGTTTCGGGATCGGTGACCTCCACGAGTCCGTTCCAGTGGGCGAGCGGCTCTACTGCTTGCACGAGAATAAATTCGTGCCTGCGAGAAGCTACCGCGAGCGGCGTCTCAAAGGGCGGCACCCAAAAGTCTGAAAGGACGATGGCAAGCGATCGGTGCCTAAGCGAGTGGTAGGAAAACTCTATGGCGTTTGAAAGGTTGGCGGTCCGTCCCTGAAATTCACTGGAAAGGAGGTGGGTGAGGGCCACACGAACCTGGTTCGAGTGGTGCCGTGGCGGAAGAAATCGCGAAACCGATTCATTAAACAGAATCAGACCAAAATTATCGCCGGCGCGGATTGCGGAAAGCCCAATCGTGGCCAGGCAGTCGGCATACAGATCTACTTTTCGTTTGGAAGCGCACCCTGACAGCGAAGAGCCGCTCGTATCGACGAAGACGACCACGTCGAGCTCTCGCTCCTGTTCGTAAACCTTAACGGTGGGGCGTCCTGTCCGAGCGGTGACCGTCCAGCTCATATGGCGAATATCATCACCCTGCTCGTAAGGACGAAACTCCTTGAACTGCATGCCGTGACCTCGAAATGCCGAACGGTAGTTACCCTCGAACACGGAGGTTAACTTACGTTTGGCGCGAATGAGTACGGTGTCCGCTGCTTCCAGTATTTCGGCGGTAATCATTAATTATTGTGATCTAATGGGCCCTTAGGGAATGACGACTGAACTCAGGAGACTCGAGACAACCTCATCGGGCGTGATATTTTTTGCCTCGGCCTCGAAGGTCAGAATTAGGCGATGCCGGAAAATATCGGGAACCACGGACTTTACATCGTCGGGCGTGACGAATGTGCGATTGTTCAAAATTGCGACCGCCCGAGATGCCTGGGCTAAAAAGAGCGTCGCGCGAGGCGATGCGCCAATCCGCACAAGGCTTCGAATCTCTTTTTCCTGGTGCGCCGCTATTTCGGATGCGCCCAGCGCGTGCGTTTTTCGCGTCACCGCAACGAGCCTCAGAATATATTCCTTGATACGCTCATCCATATAGATTGCGTCCAGGTGATTGCGAATCCGTAAAATTCCCGCCGTGGAGAACACCTGGTGGGTCGTCGGCTTATGTTGGGTTCCCATCAATTCAAGAATCTGTCGTTCCTCGGATCGCTCCGGATAGGTCACGCGCGTTTTAAACATGAAACGGTCGAGCTGGGCCTCGGGAAGGTTGTAGGTGCCTTCGCTTTCTATCGGATTTTGGGTCGCGAGAACGAGAAAGGGTTCGGGAAGAGGGTAGGTGGTATCGGCGATAGTCACCTGGTTTTCTGCCATGGCCTCGAGTAGGGCGCTTTGAACCTTCGCGGGCGCGCGATTGATCTCATCGGCCAATATGATGTTGGCAAAGATGGGGCCTTTTTTTGGCACGAATTCATGGGTGTCGGGTCGGTAGATTTGAGTCCCGATGAGATCGCTGGGCAGGAGATCCGGCGTGAACTGGATGCGTTGAAATCTTGCATCGAGCACCTGGGCCAACGTTTTAACGGCGAGAGTCTTGGCGAGACCGGGGAGCCCCTCGAGCAGCACATGACCGCCGGTGAGAAGCCCTACCACTAGCGAGCGGGTCATTGCCGATTGGCCTACGATGACGCGAGCCATTTCATCCAGGACATGGGACAGCGTCACGGCATCTTCGCGCACTAATTCGGCGGTGGCGTTGGTTTGAGTATTGGACATGTGCAGACTTTGGAGGGGAAACCTTTTATTATTATACCTGAAATTATTGATGCCGATAATCACCTTCCAGCCTCTACAAAAAACGATCGAAGTCGACGGGGGCGTGCGTTTATTTGACGCGGCAAAAATTGCCGGACTCCCCATAGCATCATCCTGCGGAGGCGTGTTTGCTTGCGGAAAATGCGTGATGCGCGTGGTGTCAGGAGCGGAGAATCTGAGTCGACAGTCCGACAAGGAGCTGGCACTGCTTCGCCGCGAGAAACGAAGAGTTGGGGAGCCAGAACGCGTGAGTTGCGTGACACTGGTGCGTGGTGATTGCACTGTTTCGACGGGGTACTGGTGAAGAGAGTAGCTTTTGACGCGCCAAATCTTGGCAGCGATTTGGGGCGGTCGTAGTGATAGTAGTCGAGTTTATTACCAGAGGGTGAGTTATGAATTTTGGCTAGATCACACCGAGCACGGGAAAGATTTGTCTCGCCTTCATTTTGATTAGAGCCGGAAGGATTTCACGTCTACTGTCCATGGCAGTGACGAATACGGCCCCTTCCCGAATTTTGTCGACGTCGGGAGGAGCGCAGATGGGAACGGAGAGTGAAGGGTATCTCAGTCCGTTTTTGGCGGAGTTGTCATCGAAAATACAGTCCAGAAACTCCAAGTGGCCGGCAAAATGGTATGCGAGCGCCGGGACCATTTGAGCTGCTCCATAACCATAAATAGGCATGGTTTTTTTTGCAGTCTCCAGCACCTGTTCAATCGACTCAATCTGCCTTTTGAACGATGCGTAGCGCTCGCGAATTACGTCCAAGGACACAACCCTCGCATCTAAGACAGATTCGGATACCGTTTTGCGTTTAGGCTTGCAAAAAGCCATGAGCATTGTCCCTTGCCAAAAGCCATAATTGAATTCATGGCAGAGGTATTCTCCCCCCAGCCTCTGAATCAGCCGCCTCATCGATGCGACGCTGAAATAGTTAAAGTGCTGGTGAAAAATTTGGTCAAACCGATAGGCATTCAGAAGAGAGTCGAACCCAGGCACCTCGATAACGAAAAGGCACTCGTCACCGGCAAGCTCGAACAGGATTCGAAGGGACTCAAAAGGAGAAATGACATGTTCAAACGTGTGGGCCGAGAGTACCAAATCGGGAGAAGGAAAGTCGCTGCTGCCAAGCTCTTCGACGTATTTGGGCAGAATTCGAATCCGACTGTCCTCGGCTTCCCGCCCTTTCCACATCGGGTCTATACCCGTGAGGGTACTTCCCACCGCGACCAATTCTTTGAGCATATAGAGGTCGTTGCACCCTATTTCGACGATACTTTCGAAGCGCTTGTTTCCAACGAGCTTTCGTAAAAACGCCAGAAAGAAGTCGTTTCCGCGTGTGGCGATCGGGCTTTGCGAGGTCCGGTGCGTGTAGGTGTCCTGATAAAGATAAACCGGATCGACGGCCGAACGCAGCTGGGCATGGCCGCAACTCTGGCAATGCATGAACGCCTGGTCTAGCCGCGGATGGGAGCTGACTGTATTTGGGGAGACGAAGATCCCGGTGAGCGGGAAGTCGGGCAAGTCGAGAGCCAGTTCCAAATGTGGACTATCGCAAACTGCACAATTCTTAACGTGGGAGAGTGTTACGTTGTTTTCCCCGGTTTTGCCCATGTCATGGCGCATAGATGCCTATGAGGTCATTCGTAACTTGGGACGGCTTGAAAAACTGAACTCATCCATCACGCGTCTGCAGATGTGCTCTCCGGTAAAACCCAGCTTCTCGCAAAGTTGCTCGTAGGTGCCGTAGTCATGGACGAATTTATTTCCGAGCGACTGGAAACCGTACTTGACCCCCGAAATTTCCTTGCAGGCGCGCATGATCTCGTCACCCAATCCGCCATACATGCTGTGCTCCTCGATACTCAGGACGCGGTGGGTTTTTGCGACGCTGTCCCTGGCCAAATCGGCGTCGAATGGTTTGATCGTGTGAAAATAGAGGATTTCAGCCGAAACTCCACGGTGAGAAAGCAGCTCGCGCGCGTGAACCGCCCTTTTGAGTTGGGGCCCGGTCGTTGCGAGCGTAATGTCTGATCCCTCGAAAACCCGAATTCCCTTTCCCAGTTTGATATCCGATGCGGTGAAATCGGTATCATGTTGATCTTCGGGTAGTCTGAAATAGGAAATCTGTCCGTTACGATAGGTTTGTAAAAAGAGCTGTTCCAGTTCCACCGGGCTCGAGGGATAGGTGATTTCGGTGGATGGGATGGGCTTTAAAAGCGCGAAATCGTCATAACAGTGATGGGAACAGCCCAGGGCCCCGTAGTCGAATGCGCTCCCAACGGTAATGATATTTCCTCCCAGACCCTGGTAACCAAAATCAAGTTTGATCTGCTCGAAAGAACGCTCGACAAGAAACGGGCTGATTGTGTGGAGAACAGGGTAGAGCCCTACTTTCGATAGACCAGCACCCATGGAGATGATGGTGGGTTCGCAAATGCCTATGTTATAGAATTGACCCGGGCAGGCCTTGGCAAAGGGTTGAAGGGCAAAATGGCTGATATCTCCCACAAGCACCACGAGCTTGGAATCCCTGAGCCCGATCTCCTGCATCAGGTCCGCAAACTTCTGCCTCATCTTAATCTTCATGAGAGCTCCTTGAGAATCTCTGCAAGCTCAGATTCTGACGGTATCTTATGGTGCCAGGTCCCGTGACCTTCAATAAAACTGACACCCTTGCCCTTGATGGTGTGCGCGATAATCATGGTCGGCGGGTTGACTGCGTCGTACGCCAATCCGGAAAATACGGACTCAAATTCCCGTTGTGAATGCCCATCCATTTCATACGCCTTCCACCCGAATGCCTCCCACTTCTGCTTAAGATTTTTTACCGGCAACACCTGCTCCGCCGATCCATTGAGATCGACGATACCAACCAAATTTCCCAACTTCAGTTTGCTGGCAACGAGAGCGCTTTCCCAAATGGTTCCCTCGTTGCACTCCCCGTCCCCTACCAGAGTGAATACCCGGTTATTCTTGCCGGCAATTCTGAGTCCGAGGGCGGTTCCCACCGCAAACGGAAAACCGTGCCCCAGGGATCCCGTCGAAGCCTCTACGCCTGGGACCTTAGTCCGATCGGGGTGTCCGCCCAGAATGCCCTTTTCGCTGCTGTACTCCGAAAGATCTTTTTTTGAGATAAATCCGTGCTTTTCGAGAACGGCGAACAGGCCAAGCGCTCCATGCCCTTTGCTGAGAATGAAATGGTCCCTTTCGTCCCAATGGGGATCCTTGGGATTGTACCGGAGAATATTTTCGTAGAGGTACTCTATGATATCCACGATTGAGAAGGAGCTTGGAATGTGGCCTTCCTTGGCGCGGTAAATGGTTTCGACAATGGTTCGTCGCAAATCATTATTGGGTACGTTCATGTGACTCACCAGTTCATAAGTAGGATTACATTCCGAGTCTTCGATATTGTCTCAAAACGCGATGCCCGTGGTAATTTTACTATTGGTCCCATGAGTATCACCACTGATAGAAAGTTCTGCCTTGGCCACCATCGACAGGTACCGTGCTTCCAACCATGAAACTGGAATGCTGAGAACACAGGAATGTAACCACCCCACCCAGTTCGTCCGGTTCACCAAATCGCTTAATCGCCATGCGTTCGTTCAAAAATGCCCGATAGTGTTCGGGTCGTTCCGTTTTGGTGATGTCCCAGTAGCCTTTTTCGGTAAAAATCGCTCCGGGAAGCACCGAAGTTACAATTACGCCGTCGGACGCCACGATTCTGCCCAAACCTCTCGCGTAGCTAGTCAGGGCCGCCTTCACGGTGCAATAGGTAATGGCGCCTTGATTCTCCATCGCTGAGATAGACGATACGTGGACGACTCTTCCCCACTTTTTCTTTTGCATAGGGGGCACGAGAAGCGTATTTAATTCTATCGCTATCTCCAGATTGAATCGCCAGATTTTTCTCCAGTCTTCGATAGGGCAAAAGGGATCGGAGATATTTAGATTTCCCCCAACATTGTGCACCACGATATCCGGATACCCAAATGAGTCCGTCAACTGCTGGCAGAGCTTTTGAGGGGCAAGGTCGGCCACCAGATCCATAACCACGCCGAAATGGCCGCCGCTCTTTCCACCCATATCCTCTACGAGATGATCAATATCCGCAGTGGAACGGGACACGACGGCTACAGACGCCCCCTCCTTGGCCAGGTTCAGTGCAATCGAACGGCCCAGTCCACGCCCTGCGCCGGTCACCAACGCTAACTTTCCTTTAATTCCCAGATCCATGTTTGTCGGTCCAGAACGAAACTCTCCCGAGGGGTGTTTGAGGAAGGATAAAACTTATCGATTCTTCATGATAACAGTTAAAAACCAAAAACAATGAACGCGCCGCACAATGGGTTACCGCTCTGAAGTTCGTTTTCTTCGATATAATGATTGCGTGGAAATCTGGATTCCAGCCTCGGTCATGTTTATTTTGGGTTACGGATGCCACTGGCTGGTATGGCAAGTCAAAGTTCCCCAACGCCAATCCCTGTCACTTATCGGCATTTTTCTCGCCGTATTACCGGCCTATTTTCTCGTCACGCGAATCTTCCCCAGTCCGTTTTCGCTGCCGCCCCATGCGGTTGAATTCACCTACGTATTGTTGATCTATTTTTCGGCTGCATTCGTATACTGCAGTTCATTTCCAGGGATCGAGTTCGAGAGCACCTACTTTAAGATGTTGCGCGTGCTCGAGCGGGCGGCGGAAAATGGGATTGGGAAAGAGGCGTTTTCCGGGGTGATATCGAATGAGAATGCCATTGAGGGCCGATTGATTAGTCTCGTCATTGGGGGGTTTGTTTGCCGGCGGGGAGAAAACCTCTCGCTCACTGAGAAGGGAAAACTGGCGCTACACGTCATGCTCTTACCACGGCGGTGGATGGGGAGCGCCAAAAGAGGGGGGTGATAGTGGGCCTGATGATTTCAGATTGGTCTCAATTATTGATTCCGATAGCGGGTTTAATGATTCATGTTGCGAGTCAGTGTACCTTTTATCGTCTATCCCGGATCACCACGTTTCGGTCTCTCGTTTTCGGTTTTTTCACCGGACTGACCTCTTTGGTGGTGATGGAATACACGCTCGCACCGGGTTCCATTGCACTCTGGCTTAGTAATCTGTTTATCTATACCTCGGCCAGTTACGGCTATTTCAATTACGTTCATCTTTCTGAAACGGGGATTCGATTTCGTATTCTTTGGGAGTTGGAACGGTCGGTTCAAATGCCAGAGAGCGTTCTTCTATCCCAGTACAATGCAGAGGGTATGATCGATTCGAGAATCGACAGGCTGCTCGGGAGCCAGGAAATGGTCAGTCGAAACGGCATCTATTTTCAGGGCAAGAAAAAGATGATCTATGTTGCAAAAATATTTGGCGCCTTTCGTTGGCTTGCGTACTCTAAATTACCTGTTCCCTTTCGGCGGGCTAATGACCTGCTCATGGAAAACACCGAACGCCGAATTTTAGGTGTGTGGGATCTATCACTTGCACCCCACAAACTGGGGGCTCTGCTTATCTTTCTCGAGGAGTTGGCACTCTGGGCCCGCGAAAAAAAAGCGAGTGAAATTGACATTGCCATCGTGTGCGGCGCGGAATCGACCAATCGGGATTTTTTTTCGGCAGTTACGGGATTCTTGCCAAATTTAAGCCGCCTCCACTTCCTTGAAACTCGTGATGCTTGGAAAGCATTTCTTGCAAAGGTTCCGAAAGAGACTTTTATCTGGCCAAGAGACAATCCTAAAAACTCAAGCCTGAGTGAATCGACTCTATGGGTGCAGAAGAAATTCGTGAAAACGGGTAGTTTGGTTTTCCTGAAAGAACCTCAAGGCGAGACTATTCCAGCGATGGCGTGGCTGAGCAAATACGTACCGCATGATCTTCCCGTCGTTTGTCATTTGAAAAACAACCCGAAAGACTCTCTCAGTAACGCCAAAACGGCCGAGTGGCTTCGATTTTTCCAGTTAAAAGCCATCCGCGAGTTACCGATTCACTTTGTGCTCATTGGCAACGACCCGCTGGATCCATCCCTGACCCAGTTGCCAAACGTGACGGCAACGCAGCTGACGGGCGGAAACATCGGCCTCGATCTATCCCTCGTCCTGCGCGCATTCATTTTTATGGGGATGTCGTCGGGACCGTGCCAAGTTGCGCTGTTTTCCTGCGTTCCCTACTTGATCTGGAAACACCCGGGACACCACACATTGGAAATGCAGCGGGAGTTTGGCGACTGGGGTCATTTCGCTTTTGCGAGCGACTGCCAGAAATTCATGCAGGACTGGGATACGGCGGAAAATTTAGCACAGGCGTTTTTCGGTCTGTATGAGGCCATAAGCCCGCGTGCACTAAAAGGACAGGCGGTTGCAAGCAAATGACTAATCAGTTCAAAAGCCGAGTAGCTCTCATTACCGGCGCGGGGCGTGGCATTGGGAGAGTCATTGCCAAGCAATTCGCGTCATTGGGTGCTCACACCGTGATCGCGGATTGCGATGAGGCCAGAGCCTCGGAATGCGTGAAGGAAATCAGGTCGGGCGGGCATGAGGCGGAAATGTTTCTAATAGATATTTCAGTATCCAGTCAAATTACCGCGATGATCGATAAAATCTTCACAGAGCACGGCTCCCTGGATTTCATCGTCAATAATGCTCGCGCGGGTCGGCGCACCGAGCCGCTGTCTGAAACGGAAAATAACTGGCAAACGACGATGGATGTTTTACTTAAAGCCCCCGTGTTTCTGGCGCAGGCGTTTTTTCAAAGGCTTGCGGGAGCGCCCGAGCACCCTCGGGCCATCGTCAATATTTCGTCGGTATCCGCAACACACGTCAGCAACGAATCCGTTTCCTACCATGTTGCCAAGGCCGGGCTAGAGGCGATCACTCGCTACATGGCGCTTCACGGAGGGCCGAGGAAGGTCCGGGTGAATTCGGTTCGCCCGGGGTTTATCGTACAAGACGAACACCAGGCGCGCTATCTTCAAGAAGACAACCATTCATACCGAAAGCTCGTTGAGTTCTCTCACCCGCTGAAATTCCCCGGTTGTTCGATTGATGTGGCCGATGCCGTCCTATTTCTGTGTTCGGAACAGGCCAGATTTGTGACCGGACAAGTACTCACTGTAGATGGCGGCCTTACAATCCAGGATCCCTGGGATGTCGTGCATCGGGGTCAGGCTTTGCCGAAATGAAATCCAGGTCCCTTGGAAGAACTGGGCTCCAGGTCTCACCGATCGGAATCGGGGGCAACCTGTTCGGTTACCTGTGTGATCAAAAACAGACCAGCGCCATTTTAGATTTAGCCGCAGGGTGCGGTGTGAACCTGCTCGATACGGCAGATGTTTATTCGCACGGCGAGTCCGAGCGGCTCATTGGCCACTCGCTCAGCGGTGGGAAGAGGCCACATTGGGTGATTGCCTCCAAGGTTGGACTGCCCAAGGGTGCCAGTCCTGTCGGCCTGGGTAAGAAACTGAAAATATGTCAATCACTCGAAGCCAGTCTTGTTCGGTTGAAAACGGACTACATTGATCTTTACCAAATGCACCATTTTGATCCCGAAACGCCGATTGAGGAAACGGTCGAGACATTTGCCCTCTTACAAAAGCAAGGAAAGATCCGCTTTGCCGGTTGTTCAAATTACAAGGCGGAGCATTTGGAACTCGTATCGAAGATAGCTCAGGAAAAAAAATGGGATGGGTTCTTCACTTTGCAAAAGCACTTTAACATTCTCAAGCGGGATATCGAAGGTAACGGCATCCAATCCTTTTGCGTGCGCGAGCAGACTGCGCTTTTGGTTTATGGTGCGTTGGGACGCGGAGTCCTCACTGAAAAATATTTGGCCACCACCGATTCAAGCGACCGGGCGTATCGCACACGGGCGGACGAGAGCGAAAGCATTGCTCGGGATTTGACCCCCGAGGTCTTGGACACAGTACAAAAATTGCACGATTTTGCCCGGCGTGAACTTAACAGTGACGTGGGTTCACTGGTTTTAGCCTGGGCGTTGCATCAACCGGCTGTCGCCTCTCTCATTCTGGGCATTCGTTCTGAAGCACAGCTCGTCCTTAATATCAAATCCTGCAGCGTGGCACTTTCGAAGATGCAAATTTCTGCGATCGATGAAATCGTCGGTGACACAGCTCGCTTTAGCCATCTTTCACTGGGGGCTTTTCTGGTTTAGTATGATAAATGGATTGCCTGACGTTAGCTTGGATAGATTGCCTTGAACATATTGGATAAACGACAATGATAACAATCATGGTGCCCGCACTGAACGAAGAGGCGCGGTTGCTCCCGACGGTTACAAATATCGTCAAAAACGCGCAAGCGGTGGGCTTAGAAACTTATGACATCGTGATCGTCAACGATGGGAGCACTGACAAAACCGAAGAGGTGGTGACACTTCTGAAAGATCGTTTTCCCGGCGTCAGGTCCATTCACCACCCCAGGAACTTGGGAATTGGAGCCAGTTTTGTAGAGGTGATTCGCATCGCCAAATACGACCGAATACTGATTATTGGTGGAGATAACAATGTTACGGGTTATCTAATCCAGAAACTTTTGCGAAATTACGATAGAGCCGATTTGGTTGGTTCCTATTTCATGAACTCAGAATGTCGGGGTCATTTTCGCCAGCTCTTATCCATGGTCTATTGCATGATCTATGTGGCTACGTTTGATATTCATTTGAAATATATCAATGGCAATACGGTGTATTCAGTGGCGCAGCTCAAAAAACTTCAACTCAATTCCAAGCGATACAGCATTTCCGCCGAGGTCAATACAAAACTGCTACGACAAGGCATTACTTTTTTCGAAGTAGGCGGCTACGCGCATCCAGAAGCCAGCAAGTCCTCTGCGATTCGCTTGGCGAATATCGTTGAGGTGGTACGCACATACCTCAGGCTGGTCTATGAAGTCTACATTTCCGATAGAGTTAAATATGGGAAGCGGGCGCAGCGAGTGGGTGTCGAACTGGAGTACCCAAGTGCTGCGAATCACTTCGCCACTGCAAAAATGTAATACCTGGCCCCTTTCGGTGGGCCAACGTCACCTGAGATTTGCAACCTTCAGAGTCTTTACGTTGTAGTAAGTGTCATCGTGGGGATTGGGAACCCTTCCGGCTTCAAACGCCGTGACCAGATCAGAGATGGCATCCTCGATCTTTCGCTTGGGCGTGAAACCGAGATGCATTCTGACTTTCTCGGAAGAAATGTGATAGGAGCGAATGTCCGCAGAGGGAGTCGTTAAGATAGGAAGATTTGCCTTTCCGGGGATTCTCTTGGCAACAATTGTCCTCACCATTTCCGCGAGCTCGCTCACTTTATGATTCTCGTACCCCACGTTGAATGCCTGGCCCTGAATTTTATCAGTGGGAGCATCCAAGACGAGAAGGTAGAGATCGACTAAATCATCAATGTGGATATTGGGCCTCATTTGGACGCCGCCAAAGACCGTAATCTTGTCGGAGTTTACCGCCTGGTTGGTCAACAGATTTACGGTGAGATCGAGTCTCAACCTCGGTGAGTAGCCGCAGACGGTGGCGGGGCGGATCGCAATTGTAGTGAACCCAGGCCGCTTCTCCTCCCACAGAATCGCTTCACAAAGACTTTTGTATTTGTTGTAGTCCGTAATGGGAAAATGAGCGTGTTCCTCTGTAACCTTTGGTTCCGATGAAACACCATAGACGCTGGAGCTCGAGGCAAAAACAAACCGTCTAACGCCGCTGTCCCGGCTGGCGCGAACCAGAGGACGGAAGGAGTCGTAATTGATTGAACGAGAAAGCTTGGGGTCGAGCTCGAAACTCGGATCGTTGGCAATGGCAGCCAGATGGATGATGGCATCACACCCTTCCAGGATGCTCTGTACGGCGCACATGTCGCGAATATCGCCCCTTTGTATCAAAAGTTTCGGATTGTCTTTGACCGCATCCAGGCCGCCTGCTCCGAACAGGCAAAGGTCGAGCACCCGCACTTCATACCCTTCTTTTATAAGTCTTGGCACGAGAACACAGCCTACATAACCGGCGCCGCCGGTGACTAAGACGCGTTTCGATTTGTTCATAGTTGTTTCTCCGTCTGAAAAATGAAATCGGTGATGCAGTGGAGGATGGACATGTGCGACGTTTCAACCAGGCCGTACTTGGATGAAGGCGTATAAAAATTTAAAACACCTTTCGTACGCAGCGGATTGTCTTTTAAGAAGCCGCTGAAGGTTATGACTCGGCATTGCTTGTCTATGGCCCTATCGACACCGTTAATAATATTTTGGGATTTTCCCGAGCTCGACACCGCAATGAGGAGATCTCGCTCTTCGGCAAATAATTCGAGGGGCCTGCTGAAGACATTTTCGTACCCGAAATCGTTTCCGATACAGGTCAGGCCGGAGGGATCGTTAAATACCGCCGCACGAACCCCGGCATTCCAAAGATCGATAACTGCATGGCTGCAAATCGCGGCGCTTCCCCCGTTTCCAATGAGGAACACCTTTGCGGAGTTCCGCTTCGTGGACATAATGTGATCCACTGCGCTGTTTACGCCAACGGCCAGGGAAGTAATCTCGCCTTTATCCATTGTGACTTCAGTCGTGCGGATCTGTTCAGACAGCTCCTGAAAATAGATCCCGGTCCGATCGGCAATTTGCGGGCTGATTCTTTCAGGGTTTTTCATTTCAGCAGAGACTCAATGTGCCGCGTAAGCGACAAGGGCGTTATGGCACTTTCATTGGCGACCATTCCAACGGCCTCGGCACCGGCAATATTTCCAATAAACCCGATCACCTCCATCGGTACATCTTGGTAGGCGAGGAGCGAGGTGATCGCAAAAAAAGTGTCTCCGGCTCCTACCCTGTCCACAATCTTGGTGGCGAAGGATGGCACTTCAAAAAAACCGGTTTTTTCGTCGTAACACAGACAGCCTCGGCTCCCGCGAGTGATGATCATTCGACTGCACTGCAGGCGAGAGGCAACGTTTGCCACAACGGGGCGAAGGTCCCCTCCGTTCTTCCTGGCCTCTAACCGGAGTTCATGCTCGGCCAGGGAGACGAAGTCCGCTGATGGATACTTGGAAATTGTGTGGTAACCGAAATTGCCCGCATTTTGTTGTGTATTGACGGCGATAAACGGCGCCTTAGAACAGAGTAGCTCGATGGCCTCTTTTCCTAGCAGACCGTGGCCATAATCGGTTACCAGGACCACGTCATGACTTAAGGCTTCTTTAGAAATCATCTGACAGAGCAGTGAATGCGTTTCCGGGTCCAATCCCGACTCATCAATTTCGTATGTCTCAAAGAGCTTCGTGAAAAAATACCGGTCGATGTATCGGCGTTTGACGATAGTGGGCGCGTTTTTGTTCAGGACAATCTTGAGGGCGATACCAGGGTGGGTCTTTTCCCTTACGAACGACTCTTCCGAATGAGTTTCACCCAGGCTCGTAACCATGGACACCGACTTGCAGAAGTTTGCCATGTGGTTGCCAACGGCGAGAACTCCTCCCGCGAACCTTTGCAAGTCATGGAGTTTTGCAACGAGAGTGGGCTCTTTAGACGATTTACCGATAACCGTGCAGTACTGGTATTCGTCGATAATGGTGTCACCGACGACCAAAGCGTTTGCCGTTTTCAAGCGGCTGACATAATCGACTAACTGGCTCGTGGTGTACTTTTGGGAAAACCGATCCAAATACTGCCTGACCTCTGAAGGAAAAACGGGAATGTGACGATTGATGATTCCCGAGGAGCTGAATGTAATATTGTCAGTGAACACAAGGCTGCCACCCTCGGCCCGTATCGCTGCTTCTTCGAGGGCAATTCCACCTGAGTTGTCCTTTTCGGCATCTTTGTAATCCGGGCCCTTCACAAACACATTGGGCTTGAGCATTCTAATGGTGGATACCGCCGTGGCCCAATCGTTGATGGCGACGAAATCGACACACTCCAGTGCTGCGATGGCTTCAACCCTGAGATTTTCTGAAAAGACCGGACGGTGGGAGCCCTTATTCACGAACCTGTCGGGGGTGACCGTCACGACCAGAATCTCGCCGTGGCGTTTGGCCTCTTCAAAGTGGCGAATATGACCAATGTGCAGAAGGTCAAATACCCCGTGGCAGTGGACGATTGTCTTGCCCTGACCCCGAAGTTCGGTAAGGTCTAGTGACAACGCATCCAGGGCCCTGACCTTGGAGACAGGCAAGGCCGCTCTTTTTGGCTTTTGGAGAATCATTTCCATGGGGAGCGCTCTCTCGTTTCCGGAGCTAATCACTTATCGGTTGGAACATTGGAAAAAATGAGAGGAAATAGTGAGTAAAAAGTGAGTAAGAATTCAGATCTAGAGACTTTGCCAGTGGGTAGGCGTTGAGAGGGCTATGCGTTAGCCAGCATTAGCGTTTATACGCCGCGCTCAGATAACGCGAAAAGTAAAAAGCCGATGGATTTCTTCCAGTGGACACACTCGATCTCAGCAAGCCAAGGCTATTGAACACGACCGCAACTCGTTATCTCCGATCCGACGAGGGGATCGAGGATTCTTAAGTCTCTTATGTTGGCAAATGTTGATCCCACTTTGTCCCTCATAGGTATTACCGTTACCGGGGGCCGGTTAAATCTGGCAAAGGCCGCCAAGGCAATCTCAGAGTACGTCGAATAGAGTGTTCTTGATTGGATTACTCAGCCGTCTGGCGGCAGCCCTTGGCATCTTTATGAACTCCGCAAATCCGATGTGAATTTTTATCGGCCCATTCGATTAAGAACTGTTGTGAGGCCTCGCTCGACAGGCTCGAGAGATAGCTTGTGGTGCTAATGTCCCCGCGACTATTTACCCCGACCACCCATCTCGCATTCGTCACTTTATCTATAAGAAAGGCCGGGCCACCGGAATCGCCAAAACAAAGCGCAGCGCCAGTACGGGTAACGATGTCGTGATTGTTACCATTGGGAACACGAATGATTTTTGAGGTTCCAATTCGATAAACCCCATCGTTTCCGCCCCCGCCGCCCGGATTGATACAGCCGTATCCGCTGAGGGTCAGTTCGCCACCGACTTTGATACGGTTGGCATCGGAGTTCACGTGTTCATATGCGGCCCCGGTTACAACCTTGTCGGTAACACAAATTGCCCAATCTGCCGTGTCGTTCCCATTGTAATCCGGTGACTGCGTACAGATACTAGAATACCGATTGGGGCCGACGCTAAAGGATGCCTTTCCTGCGTTTCGAACACAGTGGGCTGCGATGAGCAGTGCCCGTTCCCCGACCACTGTTGCCGAGCAACGTGATCCGGACATCGAGGCGTACACTGAGCTTGGCCACTCCTTCGGATCTGCTGGCTTTCCATTGATAAGACGGTCATCCCCCTGGGCGGATACTCCATTTACGATGCCAATCACTAACAACACCCGGATAAGTTTTCTCATATGTGGATCCTTTCTCGACTTTGCAAAGTCGTGTTTGTTCATAAGCTGGGTCGGGTGTTTGATTGAATGACTAATGATCATCCATCGAATGGCGTGAACGGGTGTTAAGGGGCGGTCTGGACCAGTTATGCCCGCCCAGGTCGATTATCCTATGAACGATACCTTTAACAGAGCCGGGAGATTTCCAGGAATAGCGACACCCGTCCTTGTGGACGTTCCAGTCGAATAGGGGACACGGTTAACGCCAAACTAATGCATGTAGAACTTTTTTGACTTTGTCGTTGGCTTAGACGGCCAATCAAAAGTAACGCACTGCCAAAGTTAAAAAATTTCTACAGTTGGCGGTTTGACGGAAGTGCATTTCTGAGTACAAACGTTTTGCCCCCCCGAGCCCTCGCAACCCTTTTTGGCGTTTTCCGTACATACAACGCAGGTAAAGGCCATTCCACCAAAGCAACCGGTGGGTGGATTGAAGGCAACGCTTCCACCATTTGAACAGTCGCATCCCGTCATAGTTGCACTACAATGGTAATAACCCGCTTTATCTGGTCCCTTGCAGTTAACAGCGACCCCAGTCGGCGTGTTAACGCCATAAGCGTGTAACCACAAAATGTTTAAAAATAAGGACCATTTCACAATGTTCATTACCGGCAGCATAAGGTCCCCCTAGAAAACAAATTCAGGTGAAGGGACGATTGTATCATCCCACAACATAATCTCAACTCATTAATGTCCCAAAACAAAGGAAAGGTTATTGGCATTGATTGAGCTAGCAAAACGCACCGGGTAAAACGGGAGGTTGAGGGAGCTAGACTATGAGCGAGTGGCTGCGGAGTTTAGAAAGTCTGTCCGCAGCCTTTATCGGTGGAAGAGTGGGTGGGAGGAGAATGGAGTAAAAGGGGTGGTAGTCAGAGCATCACCTGGCCGAAAGAAACGTCCTGTGAGCGGTTTTATAGCAAAAAAGATCAGAGAGTATCGAGCAAAATACAACTGGG
The DNA here is from genome assembly GCA_964603655.1 of uncultured Pseudobdellovibrionaceae bacterium. Lineage (GTDB taxonomy): Bacteria > Bdellovibrionota > FAC87 > UBA2466 > UBA2466 > JACPWY01. The sequence continues at coordinate 22,221 of CAZRVZ010000162.1, forward strand.
GAGCGGAAGTGCGCTTCTATAGTCGGTACAGTTTCGGGGGTGCCTATCCCCTGGACCATGCTCTCAAAACGAACTGGGGGCCCGAATACAACGAAAAAAGACCCCACGGATCACTCGGCGGTATGACTCCGATGGATTTCCTCAGGAAAAGATTAAAAGAAATCAAAAATCAAAACCTTCAGGAATTGATAGCAAATTACGAACTAAAGAGGGCAGCCTAGCTCGGCAATATGTGCTGCGCACCTACAAATGACTAATGATCATCCATCGAATGGCGTGAACGGGTGTTAAGGGGCGGTCTGGACCAGTTATGCCCGCCCAGGTCGATTATCCTATGAACGATACCTTTGCGAGAGGGCAGTGCATCTCATCACAATAACGGGAGACAGTTGGCCGCACGTTGGGGAGTTTATTGAGGAGGTATTAAGATCCTTTTGAACTCGTCTCAGGAATCATCTCATTTTTTACTCTTTCGATCCCACTTGGTTTCAGTAGTTGAAACCGAAACTTGGGGTCAGAAACCACTCTCTATTGATCGTAACCAGCTAAACGTGCCATACCGGTTTCCGAACAATGAACGGCATAAAAATATTTACCCGTTTCTTAACTATGTTGGAGTGCAAGTACGGCGACGGATTAACAGAAACGGGGTGAAAGTTGAAGCTCTTAAGAATCGGTGCATTGTTTGGGATGGTTGCAGTACCAGCGCCGGCTTTCCCACAACCAGGCATTATTTCTGGGACACCTCCCGATCCGCACCATCAGTCAGTTTTTATCAAAGGGATATTGAACCAGAAATTCGCTGTACTAGCTGAGTTGGGGAACCCCCTAATGTCTTCTTTTGAGCAAATTCAAAATGAAGCGACTCGTATCGAGCGAGTGATGGCTGAATCGCGTTTGTTGTTTAGTACACTTTCGGGAAAGCCTGGAATTGAACAACAGCTCCTGTTTTCAACAGTTATGCCGTTTCTGGATGTGACGGACGTGGAGAATACGCCGCTATCCATTCCCGGTTTTAGCAGCATGTATGTGACAAGCTTGGGAGCGACGACTCCTCTTTCAATTATCGGTACTGGAAAAGGGAATACCGATTTTTTCAGAGCATTCAATGCGATCGCAGACCATGGGTTGGAGGTTTGGAACGAGGGCGACTGGAGCAGCCTCAGCCTAAGAGTATCGTGGACCTCTATGATGCTGGAACTCGATGAGGACTATTTCAAGGGGGTTTTAGAGCGCTTCAAAATCGATCTTCGAAAGATCGAAGTTCTACGCCTTGTCACTGACTTAAAAATGCGTGTGCCTTCAAAGACTCAAAGTCAGATTCTCCGTTCTGCACTTCTTGTGGAATATCGAAATGTACTTTTGACCTGGCCAGAACCGCCTCCTGTCATAATGGATCTTTACGTGGACAAAGTACTCTTTGTTGATTCTGTTTATCCAACACTTTACCTAAACCATCCAAATACCGACCCTGAACATGGTATTAATATTTTACCTAGTAGTAACGATTGCCCACAATTACTTTCAAACAGACCGAGTTAAGAATGGCCGCCCCCGCGGGGCGGTTTAGCCCTCGATTTTGCCAATTATCTTTATTTTTGAGCGAGCGGGGCCGCTGGGGCTATTTTAGCGCCTAGAGAGCTAGCTCTATTGTTATCAGAACGCGTCAAACTCTGTCCGGTATTAGGAAGAGAAGTCGCTGTGTGGAGAGCCCCATTGCTTACGTTGTCATTCGGCAAAATTATGTCCTTTCCGATATCGAGTCTGTCCACGGAGCCACAACCATAAATAGCCAAACGGGCGGGAACCGGAACCCCACCAAAAGGACCAATGATTTCCTGTCACGATCGTCGACAACGCCGCTGAAACCCTTCACTTCGTACCAGGACCTTTTTAAAGGCTTTTTGTAGGGGATTGGAATTTTAGCATGGGGGCTAAGGTCAGCTCTAGAGACAATATTTGGCACGGTGGCAAAGTTTTGGATTTCTTGGGGATCTGCTACGGAAATATTTCAGTCTGGGGTGGTCGGCTAGGGCAGATGTTCGACACAGTAAAACAACGCCGTGAGTTTACGGCAAGGATGATTGTTTTGCGTCGTACCAGTATGGTTTTCTGAGGGTGTCCAAAAGGAGGGCATCTATGGGTACGAATCGACTTTCTGCGGTAAAGAAAACCTTTCGCCAGTGGCAAGGTAAACACGGTCG
>CAZRVZ010000163.1:0-6014 GCA_964603655.1 uncultured Pseudobdellovibrionaceae bacterium
GCTGATGCAAATCAAGCCCGAGGTGAGTGACGGCGGGCTCGACGCAAAAACGGGTCTGCCCACGGAAACAACGACCAGTTCCGAAACGAAGGTCCTGGTCCAGGACGGGCAAACGATCGTGATCGGAGGGCTCCTGCGCGATAGAACTGAAAAAAAGGAGGATAGGGTCCCTTTTCTCGCCGACATTCCACTTTTCGGATTTTTCTTTCGGGGGGTCACCGAGAGCATTAAAAAAACCGAGGTCATGATACTTCTCTCTCCCAAAATCGTGAACCGGGCGGTGATGAGATCCCAGGACAGGGAACAGGCGATGGCCATCGATAAATTTTATAGCACACGCCTGAAAACCCTTCCGCCCCCCACTCGATCGTCTACCGGATCGCCCTCCGGGTCGGCCACCGGATCGCCTACCGGATCGGCCACCGGATTGGATAGCCGATGAGTAACCCCTACAGCGTTACGGTCGAGGAGGTGGCCAGACTTCTCTCGGAGGCCGTTTCTCCCCCCCCAGTATCGGTCAAGGCCCGCGACCAGGACGGCTCGGAAAAGGAAGCGCACCATTGGTCTTTGTCGAATGGTGGAACGGGCCTTTTGGGCATCCACATTCGGTCCCAAACGACCTTTATTGTTTGGCTCTCCAAGGGCTTCGAGGTGCGGTTTCAGACCGTGATTAATGCAGGCTATGACACACTCGACCGGTTGTCGCCGGAGCTCGCCAGAGTATTGCCGAAGGAGGGGCCTATTCCCACCGTGGTGTCGCTTTCCGGCAAACACTCCCATTATTTCATTCAGAAAGCACCGGCCGTTTCCAAGGCGAACCTTCTCAAATCATTTCGACTTCAAATGAAGCAGCTAGCCCACGAAGAGAGGGAGGACATAAGCTTTATAACGCTTCCCTCCGTGGAAAAGGAGGGGGCCCCCAAGGAGTACCTGGTCGCCAGTACAGCAATGGCCCTGATTGAAAAGATCGCCGAAATCCTTCGAAAACACAAATTGAAGCTGAGCTCGTGGGACGCCGATATTTTGTGTTACGCGCGCGCGACCAGTGCCATTTGGCAACGGGAACAGGTTTTGGGGACCCGGTTGGGGATTATCATGGGGTGGAATCGCTGCCGCCTGGTTATGTTAGGCCGAAGTGGCCAGTTCGCGGCCCCCATGCTGTCCTTTGGGGTGGCCTCTTTTTTGGAAAACCTGGCGCAAACTCTCGGTGAGCCGACGCTCAGAGCCGACTGGCTCGACCCCAAAAACCTCGCTATCAAATCATCCGATCCCAAGGACCTCAAGGTGAAAAAGGCCCTCGCCAATCAGGCCAATTTCTCGCTGTACGTCCCATTCGCACAGCAGGTCAAGCTCCATGTAAACGCAATCTGTGCCGACACCAACATGGCTTTACCCTCACGGTTTTGCGTGCTGGGGCCCGGTGCCGGCCTTTTGAGAATCGTGGAGAGCCTTGAAATCGACCTGGGTTTAAGCGCTATCGATTATCAGAATTGGATTAAACCGGAGATGGCCGGGGCACTGGGGGCTGCTCTGTGGGATAGGCACGACATGCGAATAAACCTCCTTCCCAAGGGTAAGGCGGAGATTATTCAGATCGCCCGGGAATTATTGGGCGGAGCACAAAATCGTTGGGGGAGGTTTCTGCCAAAGGGGGGGGCCCGGGTTCCGAGTTTCGGGGGTGAGGGACTCAAGAAATCATTCATAATCATTCTGGCCGTCGTCGGAGCTCTTTCCCTTTTTCCCGTCTGGACTCGAATGTCCACATCCCGGAGCCTGGCAAAGCTTCAAGTGGAGCTCGTGGCGTTGCGCCCCCAAGAAGAGGCGCTCGAGGGGTTTTCGAAAAAGAAAAGGACCCTCGAGAGGAAGCAGGCCTTAAAAAAGCTCATCGAAAGTAAACAGCCCAACGTAGGACTTGTATTCAAGGAGATCCTGTTCAATCTCCCCAAACAGATTCGAATAACCTACCTGTCCTTTAAAGATAACGGCGTCTCCCTCAAGGGGATCTCCCAGACACAGGAGGATCTGGAACGGTTTCTGGATCTGACGACCAAGTTCCGCTATGTGGTGGATCCCACGCCGGCGAATATGCGACGAGAAAAGGAGGCCATCTCGTTTGAACTGGCCATGAAGGCGAAATTGTAACCCATGAATATATTAATTATCGAGGACGACCTGAAGTTGAGAACGCTGCTCGAGCGCTATCTCCAGCATGAGGGGTACGAGGTGGCGACCGCCTCCGATGGCCTAGAGGGGATTTCCACCTTCAAGGCACTTTCGATCGATATCGTGATTTGCGATATTCGCCTGCCCGGAATCTCCGGCATGGAGGTTTTGAGACGGCTCACCGCTGAGTATTCTTTGCACCCGCCGATTTTACTCATCACCGGCCACGGGGATAAGCCGATGGCCATTGAGGCTATTCGGCTGGGCGCTTTCGATTTTCTGGAAAAACCGTTCACTCCGGAAAAATTAAAAGAGGCCGTCGTGCGCGCCCAGGAGAAAAAAAGAGCGGACATCCTCGGGTTTCGGGCGTTGGATATCCGAAGCGGCGAAATGGTAGAGCTTACCGCTCGCGAACGGGAGGTCGCAAGACTTGTCACCGAGGGACTGACGAATGAGGAAATCGCCAAACGTCTTTTAATCGCCTCCGAGACGGTGAAATTTCACCTGAAGTCCATTTTTAGAAAGGTCGGCGTCCAAAATCGGGTCAACCTCGCTTCAAAGTTAAGGGCGGCGTGACTCTGCTGCTTTTATGGTAGCCAAAGGGTTGAAAGATCGAACTCTATATCGTCAAAGGGTTCTACCTTTGCCTTTTCCTCTCCTCCGTAAACCCCGACCTCTGTCCATTTCGAAGAACGTTCGTATTTATACGCTTCAAGCGTTTGATTGAGGGGATCGATGATCCAGTAATAACCAACCTTAAGCTCCCAATAGATTTTACGTTTAAGTACTCTATCTCTTCGCCCCGAACTCGGAGATAGAATTTCGCAAACCCAATCGGGAGTTATGGTAATTAATGGCTCACCGAAAACTTTTTGGGGAACATCAGGCAGTTTCTCGATTTTCCATCCCGCGACATCTGGAACGATATCCTGTAGCGCTAAATGCAGCTGCGGTTCGGTCAGGAAAATCCACCCTTTTTTCCCACCACCGGAACCCCCGCCGTATTTTTGTTGAAGAGGGGAGCTAATACCGATCATTGCACGTTGATGAATTGGACTTGGTCTAGGACTTGTATAGAGTTGACCATCAATAATTTCTCCAGTGATCCCCTCAGGCAAAGCTAAGATATCTTCATAAGTTGGAATCTTATTGGCTGGGTTACTCATTTTATTCCCTCTTTCCGAAAAAGGTTTATTCTCTCAACCGTGGCCAAAAATTTTTTGAAACTATTGGTTCAACCACACGTTATGCCCCTGGCTTCCCGGCCTCGCAAAATCTGTAGGTGGTACAGGCCGACCTCGCTCCCACACGGATACACTCGTTCCCCACTCATTAGACACGTCTCCATGCCTTTGTCGATTTTTTCTCATCTCGCTCGACGCGTCGCGATTTAGCGAGGAAGGCGGTTTTCCGCCAGCCACTATTTAGATTCTCCTGTTTCCGAATGACTACGGTGAATGAAATCTATTCTTTCATCGCCGGATGGGCCATCATCTGTCTTCTTTACGACTCTCAGGTCAAATCACACATGCTCAAACTCCTCTACGAAGACCTTCAAACGGGCGAGCCCAAGGGAGCCTCCAGACCGGCAGCCGGTCTTGCCAAAAGGGGCTGAAGATTTTCTTGCTATCCTTCCCGGCGTCACAACGTATCCGATCGGGCCATAGCGGGCCATGACGGGTCTGGTGCCACAACGCGCCACTCAGGGAAAAGCCAACTGACAATCATTCACCGACTTCATAAAGCCCACTCCATAAACCGGCCGAAAAACCTATTAAGAAACAATTGGGTTTTGTCGATAGGAAGAGGCCAACTAATACCAGGGTAAAACGGTGGATGATTTTGAAAAAGAGTTGAAGGAGACATTTTTGCAGGAGGCCGAGGAGATATTACGCTCCGCCGAAAGATGTTTTGTGTCTCTTGCCTCCGGAACGGCCTCACCTGAGCTCCTGAGTGAGATTTTTCGCGCGATGCACAATCTGAAAGGTTCGGGCTATGCGGTTGGCTTTAAAGAGCTGGGTGAGTTTGCCCATAAATTCGAAAATGCAATCGCCGCGATCCGCAACGGCAAGCTCGGTATGAGCCCCGAGGTTATCGACACACTTCTTCTCGCCAACGATCACGCCGCAAATTTTATCAAGGCCCTTCGGGCGGATCTTTCGGCCGACTACGACACCAGCGCCATCGAATGCGAACTGGTCCGACTGCTCGAACGGCCGAGCGCGCAGTCCGTTCCGAGCGCTGCGGTCGCACGGCCCACCGAGGTTACCTCCACCACGCTGGAGCCGGCAATGGCGGAGGAATTAACGCCAGGCGCGGCGCCAATCTCGGCGACAGGCTCGGTGTCAAGCGCTGCGCCGTCGGCGAATGGAGAAGAGTCCCAGGCGCAAAAACTTACTCCAAGCACTGCCGTAACGGATGAAAAAAATTCCAGTGAGGATGTCCCCCCTTCGCCCGCCGAGGTTAATGGTGCCGCCACGCCCGCGCCTGGGAATTTCCGGGGGGCTCGGGTGCCCAAGAGTAAGGCTAAACGGGGTGGCGCGGATGAGATCATTCGCGTTTCCCTGAATCGACTGGATAACTCGCTGAATCTGATTGGGGAGTTGGTCGTTTACCAGAACATTCTCCAGGAATCGATGAAGGCGGTCGTCGGATACAACGATTCCCATATGAACGCCATTATGGCCAGGCTCGCCAGTATCGTAAAGGGGCTGCAATATTCCTCCTATTCGCTTCGTATGATCCCGACCGACAGCGTCTTCAATAAAATGAGACGCATCGTACATGACCTGAGCCAAACGCAAAAAAAGCCGATCGATTTTCTGGTCTTAGGAGAAACAACACTTCTGGATAAAACGGTAGTCGAGGCGATTAGCGACCCCCTCACCCACCTGATTCGAAACGCCATCGATCATGGCATCGAAAATCCCGCGGAGAGGCTACAGGCCGGAAAACCCGTGGTGTCACAACTGGTTCTCTGTGCCAAACAAGAAAATGGTAAGGCGATCATCGAGGTAAAGGATGATGGTCGAGGCCTGGAGATGGAAAAAATCCGCAAGAAGGCGATCGAGAAGGGGATCATAGGGGACGGCGACCCGATCTCAGAAACCGAGCTTCAACAATTGATTTTCCGCAGCGGTTTTTCCACGAAGGAACAGGTGACCGAGCTGTCGGGTCGCGGCGTCGGAATGGATGTGGTGAGATCCAATGTCGAGGCCCTCTCCGGAGAGATTCAAATCGAATCGGTCGCGGGGCGTGGCAGTACATTTCGCATCAGCCTGCCGCTCAGCCTCGCCATTATCGAGGGGATGGTGTGTGAGTTTTCACAACAACGCTATATCGTCCCCCTCAATCACCTCCATGAGACGGTGCAGGTTGAGCCTTGCCAGCTTGGCATGGTGGGGCAAAAGGGGGCCACCGTCAGACTGAGGCAGGAGGAAATTCCGTACTACGATTTGGAGCACCTCCTGGGGGTCGCTTCAGCCCCCAGAAAACTGGACGAGCCTTTTTTTGCCTTTGTTTCTCTGGTCGGGGGGAAAAAATATCTATTTGCGGTGAAGCGATTCTTAGGGACTCAACAAATCGTAACCAAGCCCATTGGCCTCGAACACTCCCAACTCACCGGGTTGTCCGGAAGCGCTATCATGGGGGACGGAACGCCGGGAATTATTCTCAATATTCCGGCAATCGTTAAGCAAAATATCATGGGAGTTCACCGATGAGTGATCCCAAAAATATGAACGAAGACAGTTACATCATCTTTTCTATTGGCGGAGAGCTCTACGGCACCCAGCTTCTTTCCGTAAAGGAAATAATCGAGCCCCAGAAGGCCAAACCGATTCCCTGCGCAC
>CAZRVZ010000164.1:0-8952 GCA_964603655.1 uncultured Pseudobdellovibrionaceae bacterium
AATAGCGCTTCATCGGGTAATTTTACATTGATGTGAATATACAAGCTATCTTTTTGCAGCCTATGTGAATTTAATAGTGGATACCCTCCGGACTGCAAGGGCTGGCAGTAGTCCGAGCGCCTTTATTCGACAAGCGTGGCTTCCTTATGCCACTCGAACGCTCAACGGCAGGCTTATGGGCACGCGCGGCCTAGCAGCCTAAACGCCGGCACGCTTTTTCTTGCAGAATTTTTCGAGTGCGAAAAATGCCGGGCTCTTCGGTGGACGTCCCGGCACGACCCAGACCAAACTCAGGACCGTACCCCAGGATCTCTGACCGCTTGGATTTATTTAGGGCCGTTTCATTCTCGGTGACATCTGAAAATTGTGAGGATTCGGAATCGGCTGAATCGGGGCTCGAGCCTGAAATGTAATTCACGCCATTTTGAAATGCGCCAGCCACCGACCCCGAGGGTCCACCGGAGTCATCCACTCCTTGTCCCAAATTCATGTCCATGAAGCTCGCATCGCCACTGCCTGACTGAGAACTCCCGGCCGATGCTGCCGCAAGGGCTCCGGCAACCGCGCTCGAGCCAAAATTTCCAAAGTCGCCAGAACCACCACCCGACCCACCGTCGCCAGAACTGATAGACTCCGGAGTGCTCCGCTCGCCTGCCATTCCCAGATTCATACTCTTGGGGCCACCTGGCTCGCCCCCACCCTCAGTCGGGTTCACCGGAACGTCGTCCTTTTTAGAATCTGCATCCACGGAAGCCTTGGCTGACTTTTTTGAAGATCCGAATGGCTCCGCCTTGGACTGTCCGAATGGGGAGTCCTTCTCGGAGCGTTTCGGATCGGTATCATTGGAAAAACTGGGAAATTTTGTTGGGTTTGAATTTTTGTCGTTTTTCTTGGCATCGGCATGGCGAGGGTCCGCTTTGGAAGAAGCCTTCTCCGATTCGCTCGGACTGGATTTGCGATCGCTACCGGAATTCGGGCTCTGTGAGCCCGAATTATTGCCGCGCGCGCCATCGTCATTACCGTCTCGTCGCCGATCTCTATCTCCGTCTCTGCGTCTATCGCGATCGGCCCTGCGATCCATTAGATTTCGCAGTTCATTATCCTCGAGTTCACTCTGCAGGCGATCCACCTTTTCCTGAGCGCGCCTGAGCGCCTCAGTTTCCGCCGCAGTCTGTGCACGGCCGGAACCGGGAGTCGCCACGACCGGACTCAAGTTGCGCTCCCGAAGAATATCGGAAACGGATGTGGTCAAGCGCGCGTTGCCGTCGTTTCCCAATTTCGGAAAAAGCTCGCCGAACCCTGTTTTTAATTGGCTCTTGTGATCGGTCGTTATCCCGGACAACCCATCCACCACCTGGGCAAACCCATTTGCATCCAGCTGAGGATTTGCCTTCAAGGCATCACTTAATTTTTGAGACAGGCTGATGACAGCCGGATCGGGCAGTCGACGTAGGGTTTCGCGAAAGGGGGAAAAGATATCGGAAGCGGCCGGAGTCACAGGCTGAGCGGTGCCGTGGGGCTTAGCCTCGCTGGAACCGGAGGAATCATCGGCAAAAGCAAATCCAGTAAAGAGTGTTAAAAGAAGAAAAACCCGCATGATTGAACTCATCTGGACGTACATCGCTGCTATAACCTCAATCTGAAATGATGCAAATCGAAGGCCACGGCACCGGGCTGAAATCGAGGCCCGAAGACAGACGGACTACGTCAATAATTCAACGCGGTTTATGAAAGTTCGACACTGGGCGAGCTGAAGCGGGTGGGGCGAATCGGAGTCCACTCCACCTTATGACTTGTGGAATACAGGTGGTCGCTGATGGCCTTTAAGAGCCTTGCTTTCAACCCATAATCCACCTGGGTCGTTGGGCGAAGGTTCGTGATAATGTCTCTGCACTCGCCCAACTTCAAATAGGTGTCCCGATCGCTGGGGGCCGATTTTAGCGGCAGTTCATCGCCCATGTTTTCCAGAGCGATGTAATCCTTACGTGGAATTTTTCCCGCTCGAATGCCAAATCTTTCCGAGATGTGGAGCACGAACTGGAATTCGGTATTGGACTGGTCGAGGTATGAAAACATCACCTCGCCGTTTAATCCCGCCCAGAGCTCGCTTTCGTTGAGGCCGTGAAAATGGCGGCACTCCTCGGAGTTCCAATCCTGAATGAGCGATTCGCCAACCTTTCTGGGCGACAGAAAAGCTCGCAGGCAGGCCTGTCCACTGGGCACCAATTTTGAAAAACCGAAACGCAGGAAATCATCCCCCTCGACCTGAAGCACCATCGTGGCCGACAGCGTCTGCCGGTCGAGCTTGAGCATAACCGCGAGTTCAGTGCCGACCGCTAGAGCCGACGCCGATCGCTCGGTGACCGCGCGCAGAAATGAAAGATCGAGTATGCCGAAGGTCGAATCACCGGTAATCAATTGACACCCCGTGAGCGACACTGGATTGACGAGAGATCGGTGGTTGGTTTGCATGAAAAAAAAGTCTATGAACCGAATCGTCTGATTTCAAGCGATTTGTTGGCGTTTACGAATTCCCACCAGTGAGATACGTTCATCGCGTTATGGAAATTGTTTTCGTTGCGGCCAAAAGAACTCCGTTCGGAGCGTTCGGCGGCTCCTTCTTACGACTCAGTGCGACTGACTTAGCCGTTGAATCGGCGAACGCTGCATTGAGTCATTCTCGCATTTCGCCTGAGCTCATCGATCACGTTACGTATGGGAACGTCATGCAAACCTCAGCGGATGCAGCCTATCTGGCCCGCCATGTGGCTTTGCGCGCGGGACTTCCCGAATCGGTAGCCTGCCTCACCCTCAATCGTCTTTGTGGCTCTGGCTTTGAGGCCATTGCTGACGGCGCCCGACGCCTTCGTGCCCGAGAAGCGTCGATGGTAATGGTGGGCGGCACCGAGAGCATGAGCCAAGCGCCCTATACCCTGCGCGGCGCACGCTTCGGCTATCGAATGAATCACCAATCGCTCGAAGACACACTCGTCTCCGGCCTTTGCGATAGCTTTGCTCAGATGTCCATGGCGGAGACCGCCGAGCGCCTGGCGACCCAGTACGGCTTTAATCGATTGGATTGCGACCGGTTTGCGTCGGAGTCCCAACGGCGTGCGTTCACCGCATGGAATGCCGGCCTATTTGGCGATGAGGTATGCTCGGTTTTAATCGAAGATCGTGGAAATCATCGAGAGAAACACCGGACGGTGGAAAGAGACGAGCATGTTCGCCCTGATTGCACGCCAGACGGACTCGCGAAATTGAAGCCGGTTTTCAAGGCAGACGGCGTTGTTACCGCCGGAAATGCGAGCGGCATGGTCGACGGCGCGTGCACGCTCGTGATGACCTCGGCCGATCTCGCACGCACGCATCAACTCGAGGTTCTGGGAACTTACGTCGACTCGGCGGTGGTGGGGTGCGACCCTAAGATCATGGGAATCGGTCCGGTTCCGGCCACCCGAGCGCTCCTGCAAAAGAATCAACTGGATTTTAAATCGATCCGGCGCATTGAAATTAATGAAGCCTTCGCTCCGCAGTACCTCGCTGTTGAAAAGGAGCTTGGTCTTAATCGCGAAATTACTAACGTCGAGGGCGGCGCGATTGCACTCGGACACCCGCTTGGGGCCTCAGGCGCGCGCATCGTAACTCACCTACTCTATGCCTTACGTCGCGAATCGGGCGGTTTGGGAATCGGAGCGGCCTGCATCGGGGGCGGCCAGGGCATTTCGGTGTTGATCAAGGTCTAAAGTTTACCATGTTACCAATCTTTTGCTGGATGGTTCTAGTTGTCGGCAGCATCGTCGGAAGCGCCACGGCCGCTGAAAAAATAGAATTCAAGGCAGATTTTTACGAGCGCAGCCTGGAAACCGATACCGTCCGGGGCAAGGGCAATGCGTGGATACAGTCGAGCGACCGCCAAGTTTGGGCCGACGAAATCGAGATCGACTATCGTGTTGATCGCGCGATGGCGCGTGGAAAGGTTAGGGTTCGCGATGCGGAGTCGGACATCTACTGCCAGCAATTGAACTACTCCCTGGACGGGCGCGAAACCATTCTCGACGAGGCCGTTGTGGTGACGGGTCAAATGGTGCTGCAAGGGAGTTCAATCACCCGCATCGGAAAAACGCGGTACACGGTCGAGGAGGGTAGTTATACCAATTGTAACCTTGAAAACTTGCCGCCCGACAAGGCCGGCGCCTGCAGTTACCAATGGAAATTGTACGGTCGCCGTTTTACCGTCGACGTCGGTGGCTATGCTCACATCCAGGATGCACTCGTACTGATCAAGGATATGCCGACGTTATACACGCCCTACCTGATCGTGCCGGTGAAATCGGAACGACAAAGCGGTTTTCTGCTTCCCAGTCTTTCGAGCCACGGAAACAAGGGGAGTGGCGTTACCGTGCCATACTACTGGGCACTCGGTCTTTGGCATGATTTGGAGCTCATCCCAACCCACTATTCCGCAACGGGTTATCATGCCCAATTACGGCATCGTTATGCGTACGATCGAGAATCCTCTGGGTTTGTAAATTTTACGTCGCTCCAACGAAAATTGGGCGACTCACCCAAACGGGAGTCCGACGATCGCGAAACAGGGAAACCACTGGGCCTGATCGGAGACTGGGGGTTAAATACAAGGCACCGGTTTGCCTTGAGTGCGAGAAGCCATTGGGGCCTGGATATTAGGCGAGTATCGAACCCCATTTTCGCGGCCGATTATAGTGCCGACATCGATAGCACCCCGGACGTTGCCTCGCTACGTTCGCAAATCGGGTATCAATCCTCGGGAGATAGCTCGGCTTTCGGAATCGGAGTCATCGATCACCAGTCGATAGTTGCCACCAAAGATAGCGGGGTGGACGGAGGTGGAGTCGGTCAATGGCCATTAATTTACTATTCGCGCCCGTGTGTTTCCTTGTGGTCCAGGTGGCTTGCTTTCGAGGTCGACTCGGAGTGGTCTCATTTTTACCGGCCGGGATTGGCGTACGACAATGTCCCGTCAGCTCTCTCGGCGGGAGTCAATAGCGATAACGACCTGGAATTTGACGACAATGATTATGTCAGAACCGGCCAGCGGTTGCTTGTAGAACCACAGATCGTCGCGACCGTTCCGGTTCCGAGCGGCTTTCAACTGCAACCGGCCTTAGGCCTCGGCCTCGTGGGTTACGCATTCTCTCTACCGTCGACAACATCCTATTTTAGATATTATTCCAACCTCAATCTTCCTCTTTCAGGGTATCTCTCTAAAACATTTCGTGATGCTGCGGGCGCAAAGCAAATTACCCATGTCATCCAGCCGCGCGTCGTTTACTCTCGAAATCTGAGTGCAAGCCAAGCGCCCTCGCACCCATTTTTTCAACGCCGCACACCATCCGGAACGACTCAGTTGCGACAGCCGGCTTTTGACGCACGTGATCTCATCTCGCCTCACGAATATCTGCGTTTTGAGTTCATTAATCGGTTTCTCAGGTGGACCGGTAGAAACGCTTCGACGCGCTTTTTTACTTTGCAGATTTCCGAGCAGTTCAATATCCGGAATTCACGAAACGATCCTAATCTCGCCGAGGATCCCCGCTACGCACGCGAGCTAGGTCCAGTGGAGGCGCTCAGCGAGTTTTCTTTCGGCGCTATCACTGGACAAATTCAGTTAAATTATCAGCTTCAGACTACCCCGGGAGTGCAAGGACCCCTCCATGAGAGCGACTGGTCCGGCGGTATCGACTATAGAATTAACTCGCGCGATTATGTTTCGCTCTCCACCCGATTTCAGAACCGGGCCGATGAATCGCTGACGGATCGAACAGCTCGGCTGAACTTTGTTAAGACCTTTACGAGTATTCCGGACCTCGAGGGCGACATTGAATATTCAATCAAACGGGGAAAACCCGTGAAGTATGCCGTGGGCGCCACATTTTACAGGCGACCCACTTCGTGCTGGAGTTTCACGGTTCGTGCGGGTGAGGACAATATTCTGACCAGCGATCACCGCGTGTTTTTCACGACTTGGTCGTTCAAACTGGATTTCGGTTCTCCCGGAACGTTACTCAGAGGAACCTAGGGGGGCTTAATGGGGGAGCGCTTGATGGGGGAGGAACATTTGATGGCCGCGGCGCTCACCATCATCGGTACCCCTTTAGATGATCGGAGCACATTGCCCAAGGATTCACTCGCGACACTGGAACATGCGAGGATTATTTTCGCCGAAAGCCGCAAACCCACGCTGAGTTTACTCGCCAAAAGCGGCCTTCGACTCCCGTTGGATAGGTTCGTATTTTTGGATCCTGTTCCCCGCACTCGCGAACTGGAGATTTCCCTCAACGGTGCGTTCGAGAACGGCGATTCGGTATGTTTGATGTCCGATACGGGAATGCCAATTCTTTTTGATCCCGGAGTCGTGGTGCTTGAAATCGCCAGAAGACTTGGATTTCAGATTCGAACGCTACCGACCGCCACATCGTGGGCAACGGCATGCGCCGTCAGTGGGTTTTTGCCTCCATTTCTCATCCATGGGTTTTTGCCGCAAAAAAGTCCCGACCGACTCCAACAATTGCGGAGTTTGAGGCCCCTCGGCCAACACACGGTTCTGATGGATGCCCCCTACCGCTTTCGGACACTGGTCCAAGAGGTGGGTGAGGTCTTTGGCAACCAACAGCCGGTTTTTCTCGCCTGGGAAATAGCGAAACCCGGCGAGCGTTATTTTTGGGAAATGCTCGGTTCATTATTGGCCATTGCCGAGAGAGAGCTTCCCAAGAAAGGGGAGTTCATTCTGATTCTTCGGGCCTTGGGCAGTGACGGACTAATGGTACCTATGCGTCCGGCTGGATAAATAACGCAGTCCTGAATCCTAATGCCTTCACTCTTTTGGTAAATATTCCGACGAAGAATTGAGCTGTATTAGATGACCAAAACCACGCTGAAAGTCGGGCCAAAAATCGGCCAAAAAATCGGCTTGGTGCTCCCTGCCGGTGGCGCCCGAGCTGCCTATCAGGTTGGGGTGTTGAGGGAAATCTCTATTCAATGCCCTGAGTTTCTTCCCACCCTCTTCTCGGGTATTTCGGCCGGATCGATTAATGCGGCGTTCCTGGCCCAAGGGGACCCCATGCCCGTGGCGTGCGAACGCATGTACCAGCTTTGGGAGAACCTGCAATTCAGCGAGGTGATGCGAACAAACTTCTCTTCATTTTTCCAGTTATTTGGCAGGTGGGGCTATGATCTCTTTCTTTCCAAAGTGACACGCCGGTTAAAGCTGAACTCCCTGCTCGACGCCAGTCCGCTCGGCCAGACTTTGCTCAGCCACATCCGATTTTCGCGGATTTCGCGGGCCGTTGAAAGTGGGGTGGTCTCGGGTCTTTCTGTAACGGCCACGAATTACCATACCGGAATGTGCACGATATTTTTTGAAACCAATCAGGATATTTCCGAGTGGCGACGGGAGGGGCGGCAGGGAATACGGAGTTTTATCCGTGCCAGGCACATCATGGCATCTTGTTCGATCCCCATTCTATTTGAGCCCGTCCGCATCGGCGACGCTCTTTACGGCGACGGTTCACTTAGGTTCAATTATCCCTTTAGTCCTTGCATTCACATGGGGGCGAGCCACATTCTGGCGATCGGAATTCGCTGCCCCACCCCACACCGGGCCTTTGCGGGCAAGAATCCAGAGCATCTCTCCATGGGATTTATTGCTGGCGCCGTTCTAAACTCAATTTTTTTGGATAGCCTAGAAACCGATTACGAACATCTCGTACGCCTAAACTCCGAGGCCGGGTCCGGGTCCGGATCGCTTCGCCGCGTCCATTCACTTCTCGTCCGTCCCAGCGAAGATCTGGGTGTTATGGCCAAGGACTTCCTCCATGAGGTTCCATTTCACCTGCGCCAACTCCTGCGAAGCATCGCCAACCCCGAGGAGCTTGGGGATCTCCTGAGCTATCTAATGTTCAGCCCGGGATATATTCGCGCTATGCTGGAACTGGGTAGGAAAGATGCGTCAAGTCAGATCGAACAGATTAGAAAATTTCTCGCGGGCTAATCCTTATCATCGTCGTCGTCATCGTCATGGCCGGAACCGGGGCTTACCTGACTCGGTAACTGACTCGATTTTCCATTAATGCCGTCGCGTAAGATGCGGCTCGGCGTAAAGGTTAATACCTTTCGGGCTGAAATCTCCATGGCCTGGCCGGTCTGCGGGTTTCGCCCCATCCTGGATTTTTTTTGCCGCACTCGAAATTTTCCAAAGCCAGAAATCTTAATGGAGTCGCCTTTGCACAGCTCCTCTTTCATATTCTCGAATACCTGTTCCACCAGGTCAGCCGCTTCTTTTTTAGAAAACCCGACCTTTTCATATACCGAGTCAATCAACTCCGCCTTGGTGAGTGTTGCCATGGAGTGCTCCTTGGATGCGAGTGCCTTATCAATATTATATGAATCATTTCAAGAACGTGCAAGGTATCCGGCGCCCGAAACCGAATGAACCCATTATGGCAGCGTTCGTTTGTAACTCGTTGAGCCAGAAGACGCCACGCCCTGGCCGTTCACCGCGCAGACTCGGTATCGGTACACAGTGTTCGCGGTCAGCGCTGAAATATTAAGCGAAGTGCCGGCCTCGACCTTGGTACCGCCGGAACATTGAGCTGCTGGATACGTCCCGTTGGACAGGATGCTAACGAGAGTGTTGTTTACATTCCCGCCGCTGGATTTCCAGTTGAGCGTCATGGATGTCTGCGAGACAAGCGTCGGAGGCAGGAGGCTGGGATTGGGAGGCGCCGCCTGAAATGTTCGGGCCGTCAACGTTACCCCGGTGGACCTAACACCGTTACCGTTTTCTTCACAGAGTCTGAAGGAATAGTCGGTATCGGAGCGTAGCCCGCTGGCTATAAATGCACGAAGGCCGATGGCGACGGCAGTCGCGCCGCCGCAGGTTGTGGGCGAAATGAGGCCACTTGCACGCGC
>CAZRVZ010000165.1:0-11444 GCA_964603655.1 uncultured Pseudobdellovibrionaceae bacterium
TGTTATCGAGCGAAGTTGGCTGGATGAGCGGCTCACCATTGAGACTGCACTTCGAGGACACGGTGAGCCCAACGATTTGCAAAGCAAAACTTTGGGCTGACAAGCCGACGCAAACTAGGTTTGGGCCCGGGAATTAATCGGGGCGTCAGGGGCGGAGGGCTGCACATTTATGATGGAGATCCCAGAAAGGGGCGATCGTATGACCCACAGATAGAGCTAGGCGATTCATTCTGTCCCGCAGACAAAGGCCAGCAGGTGATGCAATCTGTCCTGGAAATAGGCTGCCCTTTGGTCATCAAGGTTCCCTCACGCGACGTTCTTGTACATTAGACGCGTTCATAGTTTAATTATGTCGACGATAAAATACAGAATAATCATTGACTGCACGTCAGTTACCGTCGATAAAGTGTGTTGTTGGAGATTGTTGTCATGGATTATTTAGCCGTTCACCAAAAAACTCTCGACTGTGCAAGAATGTACCAACAGTGTGAAGCAGAACTTATCAATTGTCTCCAGCTCGTAAAATGCAATTTTGTCCATCTAAAGCCTACCGAATCTGCTCAACCCGGGCAGTGACCCTCTCTACCTGGCCAATAATAATAACGCAGTCAGTTGTGGCACAGCGTGCCGCCATGGCGATAAGAGTGAGATAGGGTGTGGTTTTAGGTTCACGCCATCCTTTTGAAGATTGGGTTCCATGCCAAAACCGCGATACGATTTGATCGTTCTGGGCTCTGGACCCGCTGGAGAAAAAGCCGCGGTGAAGGCGGCCTACTTTGGCAAGCGCGTTGCGCTCGTCGAAAAGGAGCAGCTCCTTGGCGGCGCTGGGGTTAATACCGGAACTTTACCTTCCAAAACTCTAAAGGAAACCGCACTTTTTTTTTCGGGGAAATACGACAAAGGCTTTTACGGTGTGAATCGGGAGCTTTCTAAAAACGCCTCTATTGAAGACTTTCTCTTTCGTAGCCGTCGAGTGAGCTCCGCGGTCGAGGTCGAGGTCCGAGAGAATCTGGATCGGCACGGGGTCGTCCTCTATCAGGGAGCGGCCAGTTTCGAGGACCCGCACACCATTCAGGTGTCTCAGGTCACTTCGGCACACAGGGAGGGCGTTAACCTCAAATCGAGCGAAATTTTTCTTGAGGGGGAATTCATTCTGATCGCTACGGGGTCGTACCCGTTTCACCCGTTGGAAATTCCGTTCGATGGGAAGCGCGTCCATGACTCCGATTCCATTTTACGTTTAACCAGCTTTCCGCGTTCTATTTGCATAGTCGGGGCTGGGGTCATCGGCTGCGAGTACGCCACGATTTTCGCAACGATGGGAGTCCAGGTTCACTTGATTCATGATTTGGCGGGCATACTCGGATTTCTGGATGATGAGATAGCACGGTCACTCACGACTCAAATGGCTCGGGACGGAATTAATCTGGTACTAGGTGCGGAGTTGGCCCGCATTCAAATGCCTTCCGAGCCGATGGGAAACCTCAAAGTGGAACTCAAATCGGGAAAAACGCTTGAGTGCGATATGTTTCTTTTCGCCTCAGGACGAAGTGGCAATACCTCTAGTTTAAGGTGCGAGCGAGCGGGGGTGCTTATTGGCAATCGCGAAACCATTTCGGTAAATGAGAAGTATCAGACTAGCGTGGCACACATTTACGCCGCCGGTGATGTGATTGGGTTTCCTGCACTGGCAAGTACGAGCATGGACCAGGGCCGTATTGCCGTCAGTCATATGTTTCAAACCCACGACCTCGACAGACTTACGAAACTTTATCCGTACGGAATTTATACCATTCCAGAAGTATCGATGGTGGGCCTGACCGAGGCAGGCGCCAAAGCGGCTGGAATTAACTATGCCACCGGAAAGGCGAGCCACGCTAGAATGCCCCGCGGCCGAATCATGGGGGCGACCGAAGGTTACTTAAAAATTGTGTTCGCCCGGGACGACCTGACGATTAAGGGAGTGCACATCATCGGCCATTTAGCGAGCGAGCTTATTCATTACGGCATGGCGCTTATTGAAGGGCACCGGAAAATTACGGATGTTATAGAAACCGTTTTCAACTACCCAACCCTTCATGACCTTTATAAGTACGCCTGTTACGACGGGCTGGGCAATTTGAGCGGGCATAAGGTCAAGCCAGACGATTAGGGTGTTTGTGGCAGGGACGAAGTCTATCCTGAAAATTACCGCGTGTCCGCTGGCGGCTTGTCAATTCACCGCAGGGCAACTAACGATAAAGTATGGAACGAAATCTGGCCCAGAACACGCTGACCCGTCTCGGTCATTGGTTGCATTCCAAAAATTATCTTGCGGCGGCCGATGGCAATTTTAGCGTTAAGATTGATAATTCGAGTTTTTGGATAACCGCTAGTGGTGTTCACAAGGGATTTGAAAACCCATGTCCGCTGGCGCGGGTGTCGGTAAACGGCGACGTACTGGACGGCCGGCCGTCGACCGAGACATCGCTTCACCGGATGGTATATAGCGAAGTGCCAGCCGCAATTTGCGTCATACATGCTCACCCGCCGGTGGCCGTCGCTTGGTCGATGGCCAGGCCCGATCTTAAGGAACTCGACTGTACGGGCTTTTCGGAGGTGATCCTCGCCTTGGGCAGTATTCCCATTGCGCCTTACGCGCGTCCCGGTGGGGAATCGCTGGCGGAGAGTGTTCGGCCTTATCTACCCAAATGCCGAGCTATCATCCTGGGGAGACACGGTGCCTTAGCTTGGGGCGAATCGGTTGAGGAGGCCTTAAACGGAATTGAGCGACTCGAGCACGCCGCATTGATCCTCGCTCACGCTGAGGCCCTGGGTGGTTCCAAAAGTCTTCCGTCAAGCGAACTCGAGTGGCTGCGGGGGCGAAGGCGTGAAATGGGGGAGCGCACTCTGTGAAGCCGTTTGAAACTACTGCGCTCCGGTTTGATGGCAAGTGTTTGCTGGCGCTCGATCAGCGCGAATTGCCTGGGCGCGAGATTTGGATTGATATCACTCATCCCCACCATGCAATCACAGCTATCCAGTCACTAGCTGTTCGCGGGGCACCGCTTATCGGAGTCGCTGCTGCCGTATGTTTGGGTCGCTATTGGGAATTGACCCTCGGATCGGCCACGGCGGCAGGTGCGCCGGGTGTGGTGGAACGTCCCAAACTAGCCAACACTTCTGGCTCCGTAAATTTTGAATCCGTGGCCCACGAGGTTCGGTGTGCCCGCCCTACGGCAGTCAATCTTAGTTGGGCAGTGGATCTCATTCTTAAGACTTATTTTGAAAAGGGCGACGTCGGTCTGGCTGCCGAAAGGATTCTGGAAAACGATCGCATGACCTGCGAGCGCATCGCACAAAACGGAAGCGTACTTATCTCGGATGGCGACTCCGTACTCACCCATTGCAATGCCGGTGCACTGGCCACCGCTGGAGTTGGAACGGCGATTGGGATTATTCTAAAAGCGCACACACAGGGAAAAAAAATCCATGTCTACGTGGATGAAACCCGGCCACTCTTGCAGGGTGGACGACTTACGGCGTGGGAGCTTAAACGCGCGCGGGTGCCTTACACCGTAATCTGCGACAACATGTCCGGTTTTCTCATGCAGCAGAAAAAGATTCAGGTTGCGCTAGTAGGAGCCGATCGAATTGCCCGGAATGGTGATTTTGCCAACAAGATCGGCACCTATTCGGTTGCAGTTCTGTGCCAATATCACAGGGTACCTTTGGTAGTCGCCGCGCCATTTTCGACGGTAGATCTGCGCTGTGGGGCGGGCAGCGAAATTCCTATCGAGCTTAGAAACTCGGACGAAGTGCAACCGGGGGAGCCCTGCTGGAATCCGGCGTTTGATATTACTCCGAGCGAATTAGTAAGTAAGTACGTTCTGGAATCGGACGTGTATTTGGCCCAAGAATTTAGCCGCTATTTGAAATCTAGGATTTAGCCTGATGGTCTGTCCCAGAGAGATTTCATACCGATAGGCTTGGGATGTTCGCCTGAGTGGTGATTTCCGGCATTGTTAACTTTCCGGCCAGGTAGAGCGCCGTGGTGAGGGCGAAACGCCGCGGATTCAAAATTTCTTTTTGGTTCAGTTGGGCCAGTTGATGCGATATCAACTGGCGGTTCGCGAGCAGTAGCCGAATACGCTCGGGGATGGTGTCCAGTTGGGTCGATGAAACTTTACCTCCAACGATATCGGTGACCGATCGCTCGAACGTACACTTTGGTTCATCTGATTGTTCATCCAGACCCAGTAACAATACGGGGTATTTCAGCGCGCACGCCATCTCGGATCCCAGTTCTGAGCTGTCTGTGACCAGTATATCGGTGTGATAGATGGAATATTTCGATGGTTGTTCGCCATCCGGATAAAAGAGTTCTCTGCGCGCAAAGCGTTCGTACAATGGCCGAATAAACCTTCCCATCCGATCCATCCAGGCGCCGGGCGCGCGAAAGATTACCCGATAGTTGTTCTCCAAAAGTTTTTGAATCACCTTTGCGCACATGGAATCTCGATATTCGAGATCTGGGTTGGTAAAGGAAAAGAAAATCGTTGGTATCTTCTCGGTGATGCGACTTGTGTCGCTATTGAGCGCGAAGATGCGATCCAGTCGTGGGGAGCCACACGGTACAATCTGAATCATTCGACCCGAATCTTGCTGGTATTGCAGAAGATCACTCATCTGTGAATGGGAGGCACACAGAAAGGTGTTAAAAACCTGGAGATTCTCAGGACATATGGCCGCCTGGATGCTCTTAAGCGATGGTATCAAAAACACATAGTTCTTAACTCTCATAGAAACGGGAAATGGTCTTTGCATCGCCAAAACATTGCATACCACGAGCGTCTCGCATTCGATGGACCTTAAAAAGCGGTGGCGGAGTCGCCGGTATTCGGTGAAAAAGGGTAAAATATTGGTGGGAGGCATGTGGCGAATGGGATCCTTTCGATTCGTGGTTATGAAAGAAAGCGGGAGTTTGAACTGTTGAATGAGTTCCAGCATGACTGGCTCCAATACCAGCCAATCTTCAGGGGAATGGGAGTACAAAACGATTTTGCGCCACTGGGGATCGCTGGAATTAAATCGATTCGTCTCGTTCTGCTTGCCAAGGAATGAGAGAATGTATCGAAACACCTTGTTTGACATTATACCTCACAGTTTCAATCGGGGCTGTTTTGTGTATGATGCACGTTGATGGAGATTATTCTCGCAAGCCCGAGGGGATTCTGCGCTGGAGTGCGCATGGCAGTTGATGCCCTCGACCAGGTGCTAAGGACCGTCCCACCGCCCCTCTTTGTTTATCATGAGATTGTTCACAATAAGCACATCGTAGAGCGATTCCAGAAACGCGGTGTCGTATTCGTCGAGTCAATTGAGGAGGTTCCCCAGGGGGCGACGCTGCTATTTAGTGCCCACGGCGTTTCGCCACAGGTTCGCGCTGCCGCCCGGAACTTAAAACTCACTACAATTGACGCTACTTGTCCTTTGGTAACCAAGGTGCACCATGAAGCGGTTCGATTTGCGAGTCTGGGGTATGACATCATTTTTGTCGGGCATGAAGGGCATGATGAGGTTGTGGGGACGATGGGAGAGGCACCCGATCGCATTCGCTTGGTTGAGTCGGTAGAGGACGTGGATCGATTGGAGCGAGTGTCGCAAAAGATGGCGTATCTAACCCAAACTACGCTAAGCGTCGATGACGCACAAAAAATTATTTCCCGTCTGAAGGAACGATTTCCCGATATTGCCGGGCCGTCCAAAGCGGACATTTGCTATGCGACGCAAAATCGGCAGGACGCGGTACGATCGTTAGCCAGTGGTGTGGATCTCGTACTGGTGATTGGTAGCCATAACAGTTCGAATTCCATTCGTTTAACCGAAGTTGCCCGCGAGCAAGGAGTCCTTTCCGTTCTGATAAACGGTCCCGAGGAGTTAAATTCGCGATCGCTTGAGGGTATTAAACGAATTCTGGTGACGGCGGGCGCTAGCGCGCCGGACGATCTTGTTTGGGATGTGATTCAAGTTCTCCAGAGAGTGTTCGGTGCAACCGTCGAAGAACGCGTCCTACAAGAGGAGGATGTCCATTTTGCAGCACCCAAGGAGCTTCGCCAATTTAGCGTAAAAAATTCGCAAACCACTTTACGCCAACAAGAAATTCAGTAATCAGGTCTGAACAAAATCCATCAGGGAAGATTCATCAAAACCCTGATAGGCTCGATTGTCTTTAATGATGAGCGGGCGCTTAATCAGATTGGGATCTTTTAGCATCAGGCGGATCGCCTCGTTCTTCGTGGTTCGGCGCTTGCCTAACTGATTGTCCTTATAGGTTGTGCTCTTTTGATTGAGACTGGCATAAATATTCTCGGCCCTAATGACTTTTTCAAGGAGGCTGCGGGGCGGGGGCTCGTGAACAATGTCTTTTAATTGATACTGGACACCTTTTTTATTTAAAAATGCGATGGCCCGCTTGCACTGTGTGCACGACTTTTTTGCGTATAGCAGAATTTCTCCCACGAAAACCTCCCTATGAAAACTTGAAAACACCAACTTGAAGCCCTGGAGTCTTAGCACAGGATGGAAACTGTAACAAGAGTAATTCCCGATTGAGATCTTTGCCAATTTCCGGCAATAAGACACACACCATGTCCGATTACGTCCAAAACACCGGCCAAAATAACGGAAAGCCAGAAGAAGCTGGTTGGGCTCAAGAGTCTGGTCCTCTACAAGATACTGGCGTCGTTGCCGTCTCCGACCGGCTCCTGGAAATTCGACTCGCGGTTGCCATTTGTGGCGGTATAGGTGCCGTAGAGGTTGTGAAGATAATACGGGAATTTAGACGGCATGGTGCATGCGTGTCGGCCTACATGACGATCGATGCGGAGCGATTCATCACGCCGCTTTCGGTGGAGTGGGCGACCCAAGGGCGATTGGTCCGTGCCATTTCCGCAAAGGTCGAGCACCTCGAGGAATTTGATTGGGTGGTGGTCGTACCCGCCACTTTTAACACTCTGGCCAAGGCGGCCGTAGGCATTTGTGATAATCCGGTGACCCTACTCATTTCGAACCAAATAGCCCGTCGAGGAAATATAGTGTTTGTGCCAACGATGAATCAGTCGATGGCGGAGCACCCAGTTTTGTCCGTTCACCGGGAGACCTTGGTCAAATGGGGGGCAATATTTTTGGAAAGTGCCCTGAAGGAGGGGCGGTTGAAGGTGCCAGAGCCCGAGCGTCTAGTGAACTTTGTGATTCAAAAGTTGGAAGGTATAAAATTCAAAAAATAATAGACATTCTGAAAGTAGGGGCCAGAGGCCAGGGGGTCGGGCACGATGAGAGTGGAAACATTTTTTTCGTGGAGCGGACCCTTCCGGGCGATCGCGTCAGGGTGGAATTTGACCCCGAAGCCCGCCGTTATCGCGATGCCGAGCCGATCGAGATCGTTGAACGATCCAAAGATAGAATCGAATCGGTGTGTCCGCACTTTCAGCACTGCGGTGGCTGTGACTGGCTCGATTGGAAGTACGAGTCGCAACTTGAGGCGAAGGATGCGTTGGTGAGCCACGCACTTTCTCGGCAGATGATTGAACCCTGCGTACGGCACGCCATTCGAGGCGCCGAGTCTCGATTGGGTTATCGGACCCGGGTGCAAATGCGATTTGATGGCTCTTCCTTGGGTTTTTATCGAAGGCAAAGCCACGATTTGGTAAATATCGATCAGTGCGCGGTTGCCCACCCGGACGTGAACGAGGCTATCGGTAAATTGCGCCAAAATCTGCCTTCGGAGCGCGGAAAGGTGGAGATAGCACGGCGTGATAACGGCGAGGTAGAGATCGACTGGAACTCGGCTCACGCAGTGAGTGGATTTACACAGGTTCACAGGGAGCAGAACGCGTACTTGAGAGATCGAGTGCGGGACTACTTAGCCACGGCTAATCGAGTACTCGAGCTCTTCTGCGGTGATGGAAACTTAAGCTTCGCGTATCTGGAGCGACGGTCCCAACCCCTTGTCGAGGTGGTGGCCGTTGATGCTAATGTGCACGCGATTGAGCGCGCGGGACGTCGAGTGGCCACCGGAGAGGCTGGTACGGCAATCACCGGCGCTTCGTTTATGAGGGATATTGTGGACGCTCAGTTACTTCGCAGGTTACCTCGGGAATTTGTTCTGGCATGCGACACTTTGCTCCTGAATCCGCCGCGTCAGGGTTTAGGAATGGGAATCGAACGATTACTGCCAAAATCGGTCAAACGAATTGTGTATGTTTCCTGTGCACCCCAGGAACTTGCGAAGGATTCGGTGGCTTTGAAATCGCTTGGTTTTGAGATGAGGGAGTTGCAGTGCATCGACATGTTCCCGCAGACGCGCCATGTGGAATCGCTGGCGCTGTTTGAAAAGGGGAAAAAAAGCGAACAAAGCGAAAAATGTTTAGTAAACTAAGTCCCGTGAGCTTTGTTCTAATCTTAAGTTTTTTATTGAATGTCGTTTGGGCGGAAGAGGTGGGTGACGCCGCCAGAACACGCGTGTTACTCCCCCTGTACTTGCTGCCATCGATGACGTCAGAGATCATCGGTCAGTTGCCCGCCGGGACAATCGTGCGTTTTAAAGGGGAGAAGACTGCGCCCCTGGCGCACATCGAAGTTGAGCTGGAGAGCGGGTGGGTGTCGGGGTGGCTCCTTGATAGCGAGTTAAATTTTGGGTCGGGCGAGCGGCTGGCACCGTCAAAAACGGATGAAACGTCGTCTGGTTCAGTGCCATTGCCCAGTGTTTCTCGAAAGGGAATTCCTGGCGACGAAAAACTGCTCTTGCAGCGTGAGCCATCGTTTCTCTATGGGGCTTTTGTGGGGCCGATTTTTGGGATGGCGACACCCTCCGAGGAGAATCGGCATCAAGGCTGGGGATTCGGCGTGGGTGGGCGAGTTGGTTATTTTATTAACTCACGCACGTCACTGGACCTGCACATCGATTATTCATTTCTGGGCGGTGATGAGGTGACGGCGAGTGGTTTGCAAGGAAATACGTTGTTTTTCGGGTTCTGCAACTTTCTGGTTGCGATCGCGCACCGCAAATCGAATTTGGAAATTGCTGCAATGGGCGGGGTGGCCGTGGGGCTCAGCCTGCCCGATACGCTATCCGAAACGATTAATATAGACTCTCCGCTCGGCCTGACCTCTCCGGTGCTCGGAGCGGGCGTCACTTACCGAATTGAAACTTCCCAGTTCGCCCGAGTTGGGTTTGGAATACAGTACCGGGTTCACCTGCTCGCCGACCCGGTTTTCGTCCACGCAATACTCGGCACCGTATCCATGACATTTGAAGGCTGAAATTTCGGCTACATACAGACCTGTGAAAATGCCGATTACGATGGAGTCTGCGGCATAATCGCTTCACGGTTTTGGCTTATCTTTACTCATATGTCAGGGGGTTTCCCATGCGGTATTTTAGTGTAATTGCTTTTTCGCTTGCCGGACTTTTTGCGCTCGATCGTTGCGGTGGAATGGGCAGCAGTGGGGAGACTGTGGGTCTGAAGGCGGCGCTCAGCTCGGCGGCTTATTCAGTATCGACTACAAGCCCCTTTGACAAAATCTGGCGGGCCGTGGTGGAGCAGGTCGCATTTGCCGCCGGTGCTACAAGGGTAAACAAGGTTTGGGCGCTGCCGATGTTTAACGGTGAATTTCACCCGTCATCCATGAGCTATGTGAAAAGAGAGAGTGTCGGCGCCGATGGGAGTTTTTCCTTGTCGCTAGAAGAGATGGACTGGGGCATAGTGCTGGTGGATACAGCTCAATCCGCAGATCTCGATAAAATTGTGGGCTACGTGACGATGACAGCAGGGGACGCGGGGCTGCAGAATATGGCGTTGGGGTCGGCTACCGATAACATCGATCTGGGCACACTCACCAGTAACGGCACAGAGACCAGCTCTACCAATACGGCAGCAACCAATGCGACAAAGTTCGGATTTACCGAGGCGCAACTTCTCGCGATGGCTAAAACCGACGATACGCTAAAGGTAATTAAAAACGTCTTTGGCAATTTCAACGAGTCTACCGGGTTGTATACGACGATTAAGCCCTTTTATTTATGGAAATATTCTAACGCCATCGGTGTCATCAAGGATACCTATTCGACCCCCGCAACCACCGTCGCTAATTTCGCGGGCTATCTTTACTACTTCAATTCCAGCAACACGGCGATTAACTACTCGCAAGTGTGCGCCAACACTCAGGCTCTCGCCGTCTATCCGCCTTCAACGGTTACCAATATGTCGCAAACCGTTACGTTTAACGCGACTACGCCGCTCACTAGCGCAGGTTCCTCCAATGGCACGGGAAGTGACTACTGTGGGATCGGACATATCTATCTGCGGGACGACACCGGAAAATACGGTTCCGGGGCGAATTTCCAATTCAACTTCGGTATCAGTGGCGAATACTTAAAGCCCCCCATCCCTTCGGGAAACTGGATCTTAAAGGCTGGCTCGACAACGATTGCGACGTTTGATGGGCAACTGGGCTCGCCATTCGTGGCAAGTGATACTACGAAACCGATTATCTTGATTCCGGCCATGAAGGCCACCTCGTCAGGCAGTAACATCAGCAGCGTCAATATTCGGTGGTATCAGCGAAACGCAACTTCCGGAGCTTACGATGAGGTGACCGATAGCGCGCTTCTTAAACAGATGAAAAGTGTATTCGTTGAAATGTCTCAGTATACGGGAGGCACCTACTCGGAAATGAGAAACTTCGATGAGGGAACGACAGACTTTACGTTCACGCCATCGACCTATTCTTGGAGATTTCCGAGTCTGGGGTCAGGCGGCAAGGCCGCCAACGATATCGCGCTCGGGTATCAGCTCAACGGAATCAGTTACCGCTTCGAGCACCGAATGCAGTAGTAAAATTATTAGTCATCATAGTTACTCTGGTTCACTCTGGTTCACTCTGGTTTACTCCGGTTTACTCCGGTGATGAGGTGTTTAATCACGCGGAGGTTGCCATCGGCGCCGCTTGCGATGATCAAATTGGTTGTTCCGGAAAACCCCAGGAGCAAAGTTTTGGAGATGACGTAAATCAGTACCGAGCCAATACCCCCAACCGACGGGATCTTTTTCTGTCGAAATTCATGACACACTGGGAGAACTGGTGTCTTGTATTAAGACACTATAAGTAGCGGAAAATACTGGTAAACTGTATGGTGTATTCAGGGACGTAGCTCAAGTGATGACTTTTTGAACACACCGAGCTGGTTAAGTACCCAGAAATGTTTATTTTTGATTGTGGCACGCCAGATGCAATTACTAGTCTTCGAGAGAGTAGCAGCAAGACAACAACTATAGGCTTTCAGAAATTATACGGCATCATCGAATACACAACATGAATTCTCTCAATTGGGGGGCACGAGCCCGTTAATTTGAGGAGGAACTCTTCGGAGTTCCTCCTCTTTTTTTTGGGAAGGCCGCTTA
>CAZRVZ010000166.1:0-2229 GCA_964603655.1 uncultured Pseudobdellovibrionaceae bacterium
TGCTTATCGGGTAGTCACATAACGGGTCCGGTTCGGCCCGGCCATATTTAGAAGAATTCCAAACTCTCTGCCGAACCGAGGGGCTATACCTTTTCGAAGGCTTGGGAAGAGCCCTTCTCGAAGTCATTGCACGCGCTCGCGGCCAGGCCATTTCGTGACATTAAGACGCATCTTGCCGCGCTTTGAGAACCCGTTATGTGACAACCCGATAAGCATGCAAGTTTCGGATTTGAGGCTATTGCGGTTTTCACTGCGGTGCGAGTGGAAACGAAATATAAAACGTGAAAGCGTTTTGGGTATTTTGCTGCAAAGCCTGGTAGGTTTTTTGATAGCGGGGATTTTTGGGATCGCGTTTGATGCATTCCTTGACGTGGGCCAGCGATTCATCGCGGTTGCCGCGTTTGCTCGCTGCCCAGGCCATGAAGTAGGGGCCGACGGCGCTTTTGGGGTTGGTATCGTTTAGATCACTCGCGCGTTCAAAGGTGGCTTCTGGGTCGTTGTCTTTCATCACGCCCAAGAATATCTCGAGCTCGTCCTGGGCCGCCGCATCGCCAGTTTCAAGTCTGCGTAAATTGTCCAGGCGTCGCTGCATGCCATCGGCCTGGGGATCGGAGATGAGGCTCGCGATGAGACCCGCCTTGTGGGCCGGATAATTGTCCGGTTCAAGCTCTACGATTCTGTCGGCAATGGCAGCGGCTAGTTTGGGATCGCGTTCAAACGTGGCCATGAGTTTATCTACCAATATACGCATGTCGCGAATGGAGCCGAGATCCATTCCCAGTGTCGTAAAATGGGTGATGGCCGCGCGGTACTGGTAAAGGGCCGAAAAACAATTATCGTCTTTGGTTGCGCAGGACTGGGAATAGAGGGCGTGGAATCGGTCAAGCGGCGGTGGCAGATCCTTGCAGTTTGAAGCAGGCGGCGGGGTAAACTTTAATGTCATATCCAGGGCGGAAATCTGTTTCCAAAGCGCCTCGCAAACGGGAGAAATGGCGGTGGTCTTGGATAGGGGACGGGGTTGCTGATAAAGCCGGGTAATTTTTTTGGGCAACTCATAGGGTGTGGGTGGAGTTTGATGCTGTGTTTGAATGGCTAGTTTGCCAGAGAAAAAAAATCCCAAACCCACAGCCAGGGCTACCGAAACTATCACAAGAAGAAATACCCGCATGGAAATAGTGTATCAAACTAGACGGTCGAAAGATTTGGTTTCATTTGCGATCAGCGTTTTTTGTCGATGCTGGTCGTTGCGCTTTGGAGGAGACTATTACGCTTGAGGTCTTGGGTAATTCTATCGGCAAATGCGGCCGCCGACTGCCCTGTCGCACTGGAAGCTCCTGAGCTGGAAGGTGTCGGGATAGCAATAATTGGAACTTCCGGCTGCGGAGGCACCTGCAGTGCTGGGATACTCAGTTCGAATTTGATAGGCGGAGTTACCGGAGCCGATGTTCGGCCGGATCCTGATCCACCGGAACCTCCGACTCCACCTGAGCCTCCACCGTTTTGTCCACCAGCCGCGGCTCTGGCACTTTCGATTTGGGCGTTCATTGCCGCCTGATCTATTTTATTTTGGGTGGACTGGGTGGCCGACTCGACCAATCTTAATTTTGATTCCGCGTCGTCCATGGCTGAATCGATTTCGGATTGATTGGAGCAGTCTCTGGGCATTGTGCTCTTTACGGCCCTGAGTTTGCTCGTGAGCCTATCCAAGGTGCCCTGTACATTAAAAAGACGAGACCCAATTTGTTCTAAGTTGTACGTTCCAGCGTTGCCCAGTTGATTGAGCTGACGCAGACGCAGCGATGCGTTTTCTAGGCTTTTTGAAGCCTCTTGAATCGCTGTTTCAATATCGGCGCAGATCTTTTGCTTGGCGGCATCGGTTGAAGGATTTGGTTTTTCCGGGGACGACTTGGTTGGAGACGGAGTTGGGTCTGGAGTCGGTGTAGTGGATGAGGCCACGGGTCGTACTGAAGGTTGGCCGACGGATACTACCGGATTCTTATCATCGTGTTTCTGTTCTTCGCTTCGGGCAGTGGTTGGGCTAATGACGACCAGAAAAATGAATGCGACGGCGAGGCTGTATAAGAGCTTAGTCATTACCGTAATTTAGTCTGCAAGACTCACGCCACTTGCGCATTAACTAGTCTATACAAGTAATTGATAATACTAGTAAAAATTATACAAAATCGATGGGGTTTCAAAGGGTATCGTCGACGCTCGGATCGACTGTCG
>CAZRVZ010000167.1:0-6641 GCA_964603655.1 uncultured Pseudobdellovibrionaceae bacterium
AAGGGCTTCCAACGTTCGACGAGTTCCTTGAAAGTCATTTTGGATGGGATTTCTGGGGCGGGCTTATTAACGGAATGGGGTTGTGATTTGAGGGGTGGCATATTTCTCCTTGGTAGGTGGGTGTTAAGAACGGCTGATTGAAGGCGGGGCGCACTTTACTTTAGAGCTGGGCGCGTTATCATCGAGCGTATGGCTGATGAACTCGGAAAAGAACAAGAGCATTTTGAATCACAAAAGGCTGAATGGTTAAAGGCTCACGAGGGTCAATGGGTTTGGATTCACGAGGCCAAATTCACCTTCTACCCTTCCTTTGAAGAGGCAGTAAAGGCGGCTTACACGGCGGGTTATGATAAGCAGCCAATTTTCGTAAAACAGGTGACTGAAAAAGAAGAGTTGCCCAACATCGCCGGATATTACGACTGGGCGGTGTAGTTTCACATGCCTCAACTCAAGGTTCCACTCTCAGGTCACGTCTTTCACGTGGTTTCCCGGTTTTCAAAGGTGACCTCAAATAATTCGAAAGCTATTAATTCGATAATCGACACGGGCGCGTCGGTAACCTGTGTTAGTTTTTCCATGGTTCAGCAGCTGGGAATATCCCCGTCAGGCCCGTTCTCATTGGCGGGAACAGCGTCTGGCGAAGGGTTCACAAGGCCCTACCCGATCGAGATCAACCTAGATAATAAGATCAAGAAGATCATTTCTTGCAGCGTGCTCTTCCAGCCGGTCCCGTTCGTGCACGTCGCGAGCAAGACGGAATTTATTACTCTGCCAGAAATTCGCGCAATCGCCACGAGCGATGGACGCCCAATGCCGGAGGCGATTCTCGAACGATCCAGTCGTTTGGCCGACGGAACCTACTCGGTGACGGTTTTTCAACCGGGTATTGGAGTCGAGCAGCCTGTGGCACTTCTTGGAATGAATTTCCTGGCCGATTTCGATTGGAGATTCCTAAAAGCCACCCAAGAATTGACCGTTTCATATTGAGGCCACTTCCGAGTGCGTTGCCGGACCGATGCCGGACGGGATCTCGAAAAGAACCGAAATTTGTCGAAACCGATTGCTCAGGATGCAAGGCTGCAAGAACTCAAAGAGGGTGAAGCTAGGTCCGATCGTTTTCATGATGCTCAGGAGGGGCGTTTTGCGAGCGATTCCACCATTAATCAAAAATACCTGAGCCTTTGCGGCGAGAAGCCCACCACAACCAAGAAGGGAGCTCGATAGGACCCGGCTCGCGGTGAATGAGCTAGTGAATAGTCTCTCGATGAAAAAGGACATCAAGAATCCAGTCGTCATCGACGGAACAGGGACGATGTTACGGATTGATATCAGAGACTATCGCTGGACGCCCGAACTCTGGGAAGAGATTGCGCAAAAGAATCCGTACCCCGATGGCATTGACTCGACCAAAAGCAGCAAAGTAAGAGATCAGACCAACACCCGGACTCCGAATCTTCGCGCGGATTGGTTCGTTTTTGCAACGGCAAGGCCGCCTCTTTACCATTCGCTGTTAGGCCTTCCGGAGAAACAAGGAAACCTTGGAGCGGATACTGCCCTTGAGAAACTCCTTCAGGTTGATGTCGCGCAGAACGAAAAAAATGGTGACGAAGGCAGAGCTGGGTTTGAGAAATCCAATGTGACTAAATCCAACCGGGTGATCGAACGGCATGACACACCATACGGCGCCTATTGGAAGTCGCACGATTTTAAGACGAAAGAGGGCAAACAGGACGTTCTCGAACACCCTCTCGATTTTGAAGGTAAAATCAAGATTGATAAGACCTCCAATGGGTACCGGCTTCCGACGGAAGCGGAATGGGAATATTCGGCTCGAGGAGGAAACGACCCAAAGGCGAATATGAAAACGGCCTATTCGTTTGGGGGTGACTCAAAACAGCTAGGAAATTTCGCGTGGTTTAATGACAACTCCGGCAGCCAAACGCTCGAAGTGGCCGATTCCTCCAAGGGTGCCAATGCACTGGGCCTGCGCGATATGCACGGCAACGTGTGGGGGTGGGTGGAGGACGGGTACGAAAGTAACCTAGGTACGGGTGGCGTCACTGATCCCCGTATTGAAACAGGCTCCCGTCGCGTCATACGCGGCGGCGGTTGGGGCAACGATGCGCGGTTTTTGCGGTCCGCCTTCCGTTTCAGGAACTCGGCGGAGTATCGCGACGGCGTTCTGGGGTTGCGCCTGGTGAGGTCCGAGTAACCCTTGATCCCTTTTACCCTGTAACCCTGATTTAATCTTGGTGTTTTCACATGGGGAGGCGGATGGGGCGGGGTTCAGCCCCTCCGCGACCGCCACTGCGTGACAATTTGCCTGAAAAAGCTCCGTTTGCGCCGTTTTGCATAAGCGCGCTACGTACAAGATCGATACGCGATCAAGAATGTTTGTGACTCTACGGTTGCCCCGCTATCACCGGCGGGCAACTGCATACGGTTTTCGGAGTGCCGTCATCAAATGTTCCACCGATGCACATACCCCCACCAGACGATCCAATTCTCTGGAGGATCTTACAGGTGTGCAGATACTTGCAGGTACTCGCACCGACGCTTTGGAATACCCGCACGTTCTTGCGATAGCTGACGGGAACTGGACTTCCAGAAAAGGTTCCCAAAACATCGCCGGCATCTGACCCCCCAACATCCACCTGAGTGGTAGTTCCTCCAAGGGCTGGGGCCTTCCAATAGAAACTGCATGCGTCATTTTGGAGTAGCGTCAGTTGGCAAGAGCCTTTCTTAAAATAGATCGCATTGAAATTGGCGGTAATGATTTCTGTCGGAACCGGAAATCCAGCAGTAGCCAAAGCATCGAACTGCCCGGCTGGTACCGGTTGCGCAATTATACTAGGACCATTAATTCGCTGAGCGACTCCAAAATTCGACACGATTTGGTTTAGTCCCAGAAACTGATTCACACCCAGCCTTGGATCGTCAGGGCCACTGGTGGGGCCTGGCGCCGCCTGTCCCCCAACCTCCGATGGATGATCGCAAATTGGAGTTCCTGGATCGGATGAGCACGCGGGAATCGGCACCATCGTTTCACATACGGAATTAGCGACAACGAATAACGACAACACGATCAATTCCAAAAAGGTATGCATTTTCATCATAACTCGCATTCCCCCATGTCAAATAAATTACTTTACCAACACCTTATCCATCTTATCGCCCTGCTTTATTTTCTTCACGGCTTCCATGCCGGTCACAACCTTGCCGAAAACGGTATAGTTGTTGTCGAGGTGGGGGTGACGTCCTAATGAAATATAAAACTGAGAGTCCGCTGAATTGGGATCGCTGGATCTGGCCATGGCTAGCGATCCTTCAACGTGTTGTTTGGAATTGAACTCGGCCGGAAGGTTCTGGCCGGAACCGCCCGTGCCATTTCCCAAGGGGTCGCCGCCCTGAACCACGAACCCCGGCACGACCCGGTGAAAGGTGAGGCCGTTGTAAAAGCCTTTTTTCGCCAATTCCGTGATTCGAGCGACCGTTTTCGGCGCGTCCTGCGGGTATAGTTCAATATCGATAACACCGTGGGTAGTTTCAATGGTCAGCATTGTTTCCTTTCCAGGCTCGGTCTGCACCGCGGGTGCCGCAGTTTCTTTCGAAAATTTACAAGACACTACGGTTAACAGGGCCACAATCATTAATACGTGTTTCATTGTTCCGTTTTTTACCCCAAAGCCTGCTCAAAGTCAGCGATCAGATCAGCTGCCGACTCCAACCCCACCGACACCCGAATGAGCGAGTCCGAGATTCCAAGCCTCTCCCTGTCTTCCGGGCTCACGCCCGAATGCGAGGTCGTCGCCGGGCGTGTCACGAGTGTTTCCACACCTCCCAATGATGGGGCCGAATACGCCAGTCTCAATCGCCCCATAAATTGGTCTGCCTCTACGGGCAATCCCGGAAACTCGACGGAAACTACCGCGCCGAACCCTCTTAATAAATCTTTGGCACGCGCATGGTCCGGATGTCTGGCAAGCCCCGGATAGATGACCCGCTTGAAAACTTGTTTTTTATCCAGCCATTGCGCCAGAGCAAGCGCCGTTTCACACTGGCGGTTTACTCTCAATACGAGCGTCTTAATGCCCCGATTCAGTAAAAAGCACGCATGCGGGTCCAGGCAACCGCCGAGGTGGTTTAGTAGATGCCGAATGGGCTCGATCCGCTTGGCGCTACCAACCACACAACCCGCAATAACATCGGTGTGACCGTTCAGGTATTTGGTCGCACTGTGGAGAACAAGATCAAATCCCCAAGCGACGGGATTGCAATTAACCGGGGACGGAAAGGTGTTATCGATCAAGGAAACCAGGTGGTGCCGTTTCGCAAAGGCGGCAATCGCCGGAAGGTCAGGAACCCGGAGCAGGGGGTTAGACGTCGACTCCACATAAATGGCCTTCACGTCGGGTGCCAGCAACGCCTCGGCACTTGTTAAATCCTGCGCATCAAAAAACTGCGCCTTCCGGCCAAGCTGCTCAAACTCATTGCGCAAGAAATGGTGCGTACCTCCGTACAATCCTTCCTGCGCCAACACGACGCCGCCCATCGGAACCGTTTCCAAAAGCGCCGTCGTAATTGCCGCCATTCCCGAAGCAGAAACCAGTGCCGATTCAGCCCCTTCCAATGCCGCCAACTTCTCGTGCAGGCAAATGTGATTAGGGGTGTTGTTGAGGCGTATGTATCGAACGTCGTTGTAGTTCGCCTGACCGCCGTATTCATACGTGCTGCTTTGGAAAATAGGAAGAGTGATGGCGCCATTTACGGTTGGTCGCGGCTCGCCGGCATGAATGGCCAACGTGCTAAGGTCCTTCTTGGCGAAATCTATTAGGGGTGCATCGTTCATTGTAATTCTGATTTAAACATCCTCAATAACTGCTGGCAGCTCGACCAGAATGCGGCTTCCATCCTCCCGAGTTTTCAGGCGATTCAGTCGCGCCCCCACACAGGGCCCAGCGATGCACTCGCCGGATTCCAATTCATACATGGCCCCATGCATGTGGCACTGAAGATGTTGGTGATCTTCTGAGGATACATTCCCGTCTCCGGCATCCAAAGTAACCGGTAGGTGTTTACAGAGATTTTGAAAAGCAAAGTAACGATTTCCCACGCGAGTCACAATGCCGTACAGAATCTTACCGCGAAGCCGCGCCTCGAAAGGAAACGCAGGCTTGGCATTGAGCGCTTTTTTGGGAACCGGGACCAGGCCACTCATGCCGAAAAGCCTTCTAGCTTTAATCGGCCCGAAAAGCCTTCAGAATACCCGTGATAAAATTGAATGTCGGACTCCGGATGATGCCAGCAATAGTAGCCTTCACCCGAATCAAAATCGACCAGCCACATCCCCTTCGCTTCACACCCAAGTTTGTGAACCTTTTGGTGCCAATTCTGAATTACCGCCTGAATCTGTTTTTCAATAGCGGCACGCCGTTTTTTATCAGCAAGATACCGCCCCTGAGTAGAAAGGATGTGGATATCATCGTTTGCAGCTCGGGTGATTCGCCGAATAACGGGCAATAGTTCTCGCGCCTGATCCAATGTGAAAAAGCGCTTCTGATTAATCTCGTGAACGGAGCCCATATCCGTGATTCTGCCTTGGCGGGCTCAAAATTCAACCTCTAAAAAAATAACCGTTACGTTGTCCGACTCTTCCTTCTGGCTGGCAACACGGCACAGCGCCTCAGCAACTGCCAATGGAACAAACCCTGCCTTCACGGTGATAGCACTCACTTCCCGGTCGTCGAGCTGGCGGTGCAAGCCATCGGTGCTCAGAAGAAATCGGTGCCGACCGCTGATGGGCAGCCATTCCGACTGAATTTTTAACGGGACCAACTCATCCGGCATACCCAGGTATTCAGATAGCACGGGATTTTGAAGCGACTCCTCGAAACTTTCGTGATCTTCTGTAAGTTGGCGGAGTATTGTATCCGACATTTGGTAAGCACGAGAATCCCCGACGTGGACTAGTTGAATTCCACCGGGCTTTAATTCAATCGCTGTCAGCGTCGTACCCATCAATGCGTCGCCGATATGCTTTCTGGAATAGGTTAGAAGCTCCGCTTGCGCGAGCTCAAATCCTTTTCGCAATGAAACCCCATCGAGGCGCGCGCGGTGAATCCGCTCCACCACCATTTTTGAGGCAATATCACCGTGGTAACCACCCCCAATGCCATCGGCAACGGCGAATAGATTAAGCCGCTCATCCAAAAGCAGGGCGTCTTCGTTCTTTTTCCGACTGCCAATCACAGAGCAAGACCCCACGCATACATTCATGGGCTTGATAATAGTTCGATTTCAAGGTCGCGAAAACAGCGGATTTGGCACGATCGCCTTACTTGCGTTTCACCCCCCTCAATCACCTTGACACTGCAGGTACCGCAAATCCCGAGTCCACCACATGAAAGGCCTCGGTGGAGGGAAAGAGCGTTTCTCAAAAGCACGTCGCGCAGATTTTCTCCCCTGCTGCAGGAATACCAGCCTTCAAATTTGGACTCGCCACCAACTCTAATTTTGCACTCGACCACGCTACCCCTCGCGGCACTACTCAAAGAGTTGACAGCATGCATGATAACTCATGATTTCTCAACACGAATTGTCGCGAGGGCAGTGTCTAAATGTTGATAATTGCTGAGAATACC